>JAMOMD010000445.1 GCA_027068725.1 Thermoproteales archaeon
CGCTCACTTCTCCAAATAGTGGAATCTCAATCTTCACTCCTTCCTTGAGGAACTTCTCGTACGTCTTCAGTACGATCTGTCCAGCCTTAGTCTCACCCTTGAGGTGCTTTCTAATTGTTGCCTCTGTCTTTCCGAGCTCCTCAGCAATCTGCTTGATTGGCATTCCAGCTTTCTCACGTGCTAGAGCACCTGCAGCTGTTGCTAGAGAGTCTATCCAGGTCAGCCTCTCTCCTGACTTCAAGAGCTCCATGAACTCTGGCGTGAATAGTGATGCTATTAGTAGTGCAGTCTCGAGTCTTCTAATGTCTTCTCTTGATATTGGCTTAAGTGGTATTTCTACAACTTCTTCTTTCTCTTTTTCTTCAGTTCTTTTCTCCTCTGGCATGTTGATGCAAGTTGCTTAACTATTTATATAACATTCTCTGTACTTATCTCCTCTTGAAATGAGAATTCTAATAACAAATGACGATGGGTTTCTTAGCAAGGGTCTAAGATTGTTAATTGAGGCCGTTAGAGAGCTCGACAACGTTTCGATAGATGTTGTTGTACCAGAGAAGCCTCAGTCTGCTGGAGGACTATCAGTTACATTACACAAGCCTCTGAGAGTGCGCAAGATAAGCATGGACGGTGATTTAGAAATGTTCATAATTTCAGGTAAGCCCTGCGATGCGGTAATATACGCGCTTCACGAGCTTGGTAATTACGATCTTGTACTAAGTGGAGTCAATATTGGTGAGAACACTAGCATTCAAGCAGCACTAGCGTCTGGAACAATTGCTGCTTGTCTATATGCGTCTCTCATAGGAAATGTAAGATCTATAGCATTTTCAGCAGATACTGATTTTCAAAATGTATCAAAATCCTGGCTTGAAGTGAGTAAGCATATAATAAAAGAGTGTGTAAAGTACGTCTCGAAAATATCACCACCTGATGTTATAGATGTGATAAGCGTCAATCTTCCTAAGAGAATTGACAGGTATACTGATGTTAGAGTTTGTAAAATGTCTAGGAGGAAGTTCATACATAGAATCATTAAGAGAGTTGATCCGCGAGGAGGTGAGTACGTGTGGATTCATGGAGATACTGTTGTTAGACTCTCCGAGAGTGAAGATACTCCCAACATACTCCTATTAAACAACATCACAATATCAGCCATATGCATCAGACATATAGACCTCATGCATGATATTGCATCGAATAATATTGAAATTGCGCGAGAGTACTTACACTCGCTTGCTGAGCACCTTAAGAGTGTTCTTCGAGAATTTTATAGAGAGTAATTGCAAGAACTCCAGTACCTGGTATCTGATTCTTTGTTACTTTAACAGATTTTCCGAGCTGTAATTCACGTGGTAGAAATGGCAAGTCTGATCCATTTACGACAAGTCCAATTTTTCCTTCGCTTGTCTTAACTTCATTTACGAGATCGCTTAGTGTTAGCTGACCTGTCTCACAGGTTAGAAAGAAGAGTTTTGTTGGAGCTAGGAGATCAACAACCTCGTTTAGCTCGCTTAGGACTATAATATTCGTGTTTAGCTTAAGCCCAATCTTGAACACTTCTGGAAGTCCTTGTTGAGCAGCAGCGCCGGTCACCTTTGTGAGAACTATGTTCTTTATTCCAAATCCTGCGGCAAGGCGCACGAGCTCTACTAGCCTATGCACGCTCGATATATTGTGCAGTACTACTATCACTCTGTTTAGTAAGTCTGATAACATACGTTTTTGACTTTGTGTACACAGAGGACTAAGACTAAAATATTATCACAACGCGACTAGCACGTGATACCGAGTACAATACTCATACGCGAGTTTCCTACAGCTACACCTAACGAACGAATTGGCAAAGTGATTGAGAAAATGCGTGAATATAAGATATATACAATACCTGTCGTAGACTCGAAAGGAAGGCTCGTTGGAATAGTCACGTACAAGGACTTGCTAGAACGCAGAGTGAGTCCAATGGCCAAGGTCAAGGCAGTCATGTCAGGTCCGCACAAGATTCCTGAAGATGCGGACATCCTAGAGATTGCTAAGAGGTTCTACTTTGTGAGAGTCAAGACGCTTCCTGTAGTAGACTCCGATAACAGGGTCATAGCACTGGCAAGTCGAGAGCTCTTTGCACGATACCTAGTCGAGAATGACTATGTTCCAAACCTGAGAGTTATCGAACTAGCTTCCTGTCCTGCAATTACGGCAAACGTCGACGATCCAGTGGCTAAAGTAAAGTGGGAGATGCTTCGTAGAGGAATCTCGAGGGTACCAATACTTGACGATGGTAAGCTTGTTGGCATAGTCACTATGAGAGACATAGTTGAGAAACTGTACTATGCAAGCATCGCAGAGAGAGCAACCGTCGGAGAATTTGCAGGAACAGAGGACGAAATTCTGGCAGCTCCAGTCAAAGCAATAATGTCCTACCCTGTAATAACAGCAGAAGAGTACGAGCGTGTCCTAAGAGTAGTCGAGCGGCTGATCGAGCGAGGAATATCAGGACTACCCGTCATGTCAGAAGGAAAGGTAGTTGGAGTATTCTCTGGACTCGATGTTATAAAGAGATACTTGCAGGGTCAGAAAGTTGAGATACCAATCACTGCAAGTATAGAAATTGACTTACCAGAAGATCAGCATAGACTCGTTGAGAAAATTCTATCAAACTACTATGGAAAACTTACAAGAATAACAGACATAATAGACCTAAAGCTAAATGTCAAAGTGTACGAATGTGAAGAAGAGGAAGAAGGTAAAGAGAAGAGGTGCAAATACTCTGTTCATATATTGCTAAAGGATCCACATGATACATATACAGTAAATGTTGTAGAGTGGGACCCTGTTAAAGCTATAAGAGACGCATTTCACCTGATTTATAGAAACGTGCTAAAGAACATAAGAAAGTTAAGAGAGAAGAAGAGAAGAAAGATAAAGGGTGTAGGTCCCGAGGAGCTAGGAGGAGAATAATTCTCCAAATAACTCAACATTCTCTCTAACAACATCCTCCAACCTGAACAATCTGAGCGCATTCACAGTACATTGACGCACAACCTCATCAACAGGAACTTTCTTCAGTTCTGCAATCTTCTCTGCTACAAGACGCACATGTACTGGCTTACTTGGCTCGCCATAGCTTGGTCCTAGCTCAGGACAGTCACTCTCAAGAAGTAGATTATCAAGTTCTAGAGCTTGGACAAGTTTCTGTTTTTGTTTTGAATGCATTATACTTGGCGGAATAGAGAAGTACCAGCCCTCCTCTGCAGCCTTCTTAGCAGTCTCTGTGCCTCCACTAAATGCGTGTAATACAACTTTTCTCAATGAAAAACTTTTTAAAATTTCAATAGAATCTCTATGGGCTCTATGAGTATGTACAATTACCGGTATATCAAGTTTTGATGCAAGACTTAGCCACTTCTCTAGTATAGCTTTGGCAATATTTCTCAGTATGGGATCCTTAACTTTCGAGTAGTCCAGTCCTATCTCTCCTATTCCAACAACTATCTTCTCTCTAATAAGCTTTTCTATGTTCTTTGTGAGTTTTGTAAATGTGTCAATAGTGAAGTCAGTGAGCTCTTGGCCAAGTGTTAGAAATATTGTAAGTGGGTATTTTTCTTTTAATTTCATAGCATTTCTAAACTCGAGCTCGCTCTGTACTGACACTATCATTATCTTAACATTATTTTCAAGTGCTTCACAAATTAGCTTATCAACCTGATCCTGAAGTTCTTGCCTGGCTAGGTGACAGTGAACATCTATATAGAACATTGCGCTCACTTCTCAGTCTCGCTTCGTGAGGATAATGATGATGTTAATAACATTGCTGAGTAGACTATTACTGCAGCAAACATTATTGCTACACCAAGCACAAGATATGTTGGCTCTATCTTAACTCCATAGTTAGTTAATGATGTTGTTTCTTTCGTAATGTTTGTCTGCTGTGTCTGGTTTGAGACTTTACTTACAGTCGTCTCGTTTATTTTGCTTGGAAGAATTACGTGTAGCTTCTTCACATGAGATGTGACAGCAAAGTACTCAACAAGGTCATCGTGAAGCAGTGCAAGTGTGTAATACGTCATTGCTGCGGCTAGGTCATTTATGGTTGTGCTCAAGCTTGTTGCTTTGAGAGCCTTCTCAAGGTAGTAGTTTCCGTACTGCGTGTACATGAACGCGAATAGAGATACGTAGCCTCTCTCTGTGAGTTCGTAAAGTTCTGTAAGTGCTGCTTGTCTTAGTTCTACCGCTGAGTTGAATAGTACATTGAGCATCTTTTCTTTTGACGTGGCTGCACTTGTGAACTGTATCATGTAGCCTTGCATTATTGCGTCTGTTATATCGAATATGTAGTAGAAGCTTAGTGATAGAGCTCTCAGGTAGTGACCTTCCTTGTATAGAGATTCAACTTTCAATATTTTTGTCGCTAAGTTCTCTGTTGTTAAGACTCCTCTTAGTATTGGCAAGTATCCTATTAGGGTCTTTAAGAACTGTATGTATATTCTTGCTAAGAATTTCAGACTCTGCTGAGATACTTGTGGTACATTTTCATTAGATAGCATTCTTATTGCTTTAATCCAGTCAAAGAGAGTCTCTGTACGAACTTTTGCTAGTGCAAGATACTGAATAGCGGTACTTATGGCACCATGAGCGAATGCATTACGGAACTGGTCGAGAAAGTACTTTGCGTCCTGTATTCTGCAGTAGAGACCAACTAGGAGATCGACAGTTAGGACGTTTGGCCTAAGCTGCGAGGCTACTCTCTCAGCGAGCTGTATCTGAGACTGTATGTTATTTGCAACTGTCTCAAGCACGTACGTGCCTCTCGATAGGACTAGCTGTCGATACGTCTCGTTGTAGTAGTATATGAGGGCTTTGTACAGTATGGATGCTGCTGTATAGTAGTTGCCTTTTGCTGCCTCTTCTTCTGCGTGCTTGACCATTTCTAGGAACTTCGCTTTTGCTGGACCTAGTGTCGATGCGTTTAGTTTACTTACACGTTCCTTCATGAGTGTCCACAGTAGAAGCAGAAGCTTCCTGATGACGTACATTTTTGATAGAGAGCTTAGTGATACATTGTAGAGGACGAGCTTCTTTCCTGTCAGGTAACGTATTGCCTGACGTACATCTATTATTGGCACAACCTTGACGTTGCGAGGAATCTGTGATAGTATGATATAGTTAAGTGCAGGTACGAGCACTACCTTGTAGCCTTCCTCTGCAGCTGCTTCAATCTTGTAAGGCACGCCTCCGACGGGTCCAACTATTCCTCCTGGCAGTATCATTCCTGTCATTGTTACTGTCCTGTTGAGTGTTCTGTTGGTGAGTAGTGCATACATTGCGGTTGCAATGTACGCGCTTGCGGATGGGCCACCTATCTCGAGTACGTTTCCTCTGACTTTTATCAGGAACGAGTAGTTGAGCGGATTCTTGTGTGCTAACATTGCTGCAATGTAGAAGGCTAGCTGTGATGAAGTCATGAACATCTCT
>JAMOMD010000446.1 GCA_027068725.1 Thermoproteales archaeon
CCTTCAGTAGCTCTGCAACGTCTACTAGTCTACTCTTGTCGTCTGCTATTAGGTTTACGAAGGTTGGCAGTGACTGCATTGCTCTTCTTCTCAGTACTAGTGCCATTGGGAGTATTGGCCAGCCTTCTCTGGGTCTCATTAGTCCATGTGTTACTACTACGACCGCATGTGCGTCACTTTCCTTTATGTGTTCGAAAAATGTATTTCCGTTAAACAGATTTTGTGTACTCATCGTATATTTCTATGCGAGGGGGTTTTTAAGTTTCTCCCTCTTCACCAAGCTCAACACCTAGAAGAATACAAGATCTAGAATCTTCTAGCTCTAGCCAAACATACTTATCTACTCCGACTATTCTAAACCTTACTTTTCTCTTTTCTCCTCTAGTGTCGTAACAAATTATGTAGCCTCTCTGCTCTAGATATCTGAGCAGTTCTAGTCCTAGCTCTCTTGGGTCTATACCTATTTTTCCTTCCTTGCTCCTTAGGGCACGTACTTTCACAATCATGCTGTGTACCTGTCGGGCGTCTCTTCTGGCTTCTCGATGAATGCTAGTGCTGGTGTTAGTTCTGCTACTTCTAGCAATTCTCTGAACCATCTTGGGTAGAGCGTCATGTATTTTGGCGATACTAGTGACACGTCTAGGAGTACGACCTTTGGCTGTGGATAGTAGGCTCTTCTGATAATTCTGAAGAGGCACTGGCATGTTGCTACTACTGACTGTGCCACGTTTCTTCCAACGAATTCTCCAGGTACTGAGCCTATTTCTAGGCTCATTATGTCCTCGGGAGGTGTTATTGGTGGCGAAAGCATAACCGCAATGTCGTAGTCTTCTAGGTCTATTCCTCTGCTGTATCTTGACTTTGCGTAACTCATGGCTATTTCAAACTCGAACATTTTGCCACGTATGTCTCTTGCCTTGACGTGCATTATGGCGTAGTCCAGTGAGGACTGTATATTCGTGATACAGAGGCGAAGTACACCATGTGTTATCCACTGGTTCAGTATTAGCACTGCCTGT
>JAMOMD010000447.1 GCA_027068725.1 Thermoproteales archaeon
ATAGGCTAGTCCTCGTGAAGGAGGTGAGAAGATGAGAGGCATACCTCAAGTAGATACGAGTAAGTGCTATGCCTGCGGTGCCTGTGCTGTAGCTTGTCCTGTTGATGCTATCACGGTTACTTATGGTGAGGAACGTGCAATCATTAGAATAAACTATAGGAGATGTATAAGATGTGCATACTGTAGAGATAACTGTCCAGCAGGTGCGATAGTGATTAGTGAGAAATATGGAATAGTATCAAGTAGTATCGAAGATCTATATGGAACGTTTGAGGTAGTTTTAGCAAAGTGTGAACACTGTGCTATTGGGCTCAAGCATAGTACTAATGCTGAGAAGATCGCCAGAGAGAAGACTGTGGTTAAACTTCTATGTGATAAATGTAGAAGAGAGTTAGTTAGTAGAAACTTGACGTGGGTGAGATGATGCGCATTCTCTACCTGAACACGGGCAGCTGTAATGGATGTGATATTGAGATTCTTGTTGCACTTCTAAGACTTGAGGAAGAGCTTGGTCGAGAACTTCCTGTTGATACAAGTATAAGAGAGTCGAATTACGATGTTGCAATTATTACAGGTCCAGTAACAGCACAGTCACTTTGTAGAATTGTTAGACAGGTTGCTCATGTTGGTAAGCTGAGTATTGGCAATGTCATATGTGTGGGGTCCTGTGCATGTGGCGGCGGGATATGGTATGACACGTATGCGACTCTTGGAGGATTTGATAGTTTTCTAGACTTTGTCAGGAAGCAGGGACTTCGCATAGATGTTGGTAACATAGTGTATGTTACTGGATGTCCCGCATATCCTGACGATATTTATAGTGCGGTTAAGCGTGCACTAAGGATATAGTTCATGAAATCTTTAATCCAAGTCCTGAACAGTCTTATTAAAACTTGATGAGAAGTGTAATACACCTGCCATACCCTAGGATAAGTGGCAAATTCACGCTAGAGGAAGTTCTCCTACTTAGGAGAAGCGTTAGAGAGTTTGATAGGAGAGCAAGTATCACACTAGAA
>JAMOMD010000448.1 GCA_027068725.1 Thermoproteales archaeon
CGATGTAGCCTAGGAAGAGCAGGAAACTGATAGACAGTGGAAACGTGAACGTTGTAACTATGAGATATAGACAGTACACTACTACGGCATTGAGCAGAGTGAACAGTAGACAATGTACGTGATCTCTGTTCACTATATGCCCCACCTCATGTGCAATCACCGCATGAACCTCATCAGGTTCCAGAAGTGCAACAAGCTTAGTAGTCAACACAATGTACTTACATACAGGAGGTACAACAAGAGAAAATGCTTCAGGATGCTCAGAGTGCACTAGAAGTAACCTTATGCGATTTCTCTTCAATACCTGTCTCACAGGATCTCTAAGCTCAACATTACATAGCCTAACCTTGACGAGATGCTCTCCAAGTATTGTCTCAGCAACAGTCCTGAAGAAATCCTCTATACTACCACTGACAGTATCTACACTCTTCAGAAACCTGAGAAGAGCATTAACACGCGATTCAGGTGCATCAATTCGATACCAAATCTCTACCTTCAAGAGATTGAGACCTTCAACGCCGATCAATCTCAGCTTACTGACAAGTACACTAGTGAACAGTATAGTCACAAACACGGAAGAGACTGCGGCAGCAAGTAATGACAGAAGTATGCTATGGTAAAGTACTATCACCACAAGTGCAACAACTATCGATAGTAGGAACGAGAACATTGGAGCATGTGCAGCAACCTTAACAGCAGAGCTCTCGCAAGGTCTTAATCGTGTACTTACCTTAGAGTAGGTATCTCCGCTCTCCTTCCTGAAGAGGAGAACTATCTTCTTCACACCATCCGTTGCAAGAAACTTGACAACTATACTCGTAACTAGCTTCAACAGATCTTTAGAATTGTAACTAACGTACACTTTTCCACTGTAGTTTATTGTAACGTTTTTAGAACAGTTCTCTCCTTCGCAGACTACTATCTTGTTACCGTCTCTCTGAACTTTTATGCCGTTAGAAAATTTTAATGATGATATTATAAAATTTGAAAGATCTTTGAATCGTGCAGCGTCACTGCAGGCTAGTCTAAATAGTCTCAGGGCGAATGTTTGACTTTTCATTAACTTCAGACTCACCAACAGTTAGGTTTGGCATATTGTTATTGCTTAAAGTTGTTGGCGGTGTTGGCAAGGTTGGGAAATTCAGGCTCTCGCTCTTCATCATGTTCTCAATTATTGCAAGCACACTCTGCGTATCGTAATGCTCTAGCAGGTTCCACAGCATTGAGTTCCTGCTTATGCCGTATACCTTGCCTCTCGCACTCTTCTTTATGACCTGAATTAGCTTGTACTCAACAAGCTCCTCGAAGAAGTTCCTTATCACCACAGATTCTGCACGTGGACTTCGCCTAGTCTTTGCAGAGATTTCTTGCGCTATTTTAGCTGGTCGGAACGTCACAAGTTGACCTTTGGCATTCATTACGAGATCTTTAAGGAACTGAAGTACGAGGAGTTTGATCTTCCTGTTGTCAATGACTGGTGATCCGTTACTTCCTGCCATATCTAAGGCTGTGTAGAGTGCACATATACTAAAGTTAAACTTTGACTAATATGAACAGGATGTGTTATTCACCTTGCTAGTTCACGTGTCTTTCACGGAGGTGGTAATTCAGATTCTAACTGAGAACACGAACTAAAAGAGGCTATTCCGAGATCTTGCTAACTAGCTTATTGAGCAACTCCTCCTCGTACCCTAGCATTCTCTCTATCTCGTCTAGTCTCTCTCTAAGTAGCACGATTCTCTCCTCTATCTCGTCTAGCTTCTTGACGTATCTCTCCAAGTCCTGTCGTCCATCACCTCCTGATGTTGCTGGCTTTTCCTGTCTAGGTTCTTCGGTCTCGATTTTTTGTCTTGTCTGTCTCTGTTCGTTTGTGCTCGTCATCGCTGAACGCTCCTCATTATTGTCAATGTCTTCTTGTATCACTTCACTATTTGATACGTATGATCTTCTTACGTGCTCTACATATCCCTTATCCTTAATAGGTATTATCCTAACAATACCACCCGGCTCAATTACTAGAGCCTCATTCTCGCTCATGCTAAGTAGATGCGTCTTGAGTTCTTCACTCATGATTAGTTCTCGCTCTACTTGCTCTGGCCTAACCTTGAAGAGAACGAGAGTGCAGTGCTTTAGTATGTAACTGCTTGGTAACACATTAGTCACTAAGATTACTCTAACACCATACTTTGCAAGTTCTAGCAGTATATGATCAAGTATTGATCCTTGACCAAGGAGATTCTGTGCCTCCTCGACTATTATGAAATGTCTTGGTGTATGTCTCACGAGTCCATTGTTCATGTAGTACACGTACAGCATTGCAAGTATGAGCGATGCTGCCAGTCTCTTCTCCTCAATCACTACTAGGCTGCTCAGATCGATACTGCACGAATACTCGGTAAGTAATCTAACATCTACAATTCCTGACGTGAGGCCAGTCAGGACGTACTCGAGTCTTCTAAGTATTGCAGCTTTCATCTCAGCCTCTGCGCGAGTTACTGCGAAGTACTCATCCACAGCCTTCAGGATGTCTTGCGGTGTCTCTATTCTGGCGTTTCTCAGAACCCTGTATAACAGGTACATGCTGGCTTCAGTGAGTCCCAGTCCATGACCAAGAACCTCAGCAAGTAGCTTCTTCGGCATCTCCTCTAAGTTCAGGTTAAGCATGCTGTACGGTATGGAGGGCACATTTTCTAGTCCAACGTACTCTCCATGCCAGTCCAGTATCGTGACAACGAAATTCTTTGCAAGCTCTCTCGCAAGTGCACGTATGAAAGAGGTCTTTCCACTTCTTGTTGGTCCGTAGATACATATGTGTCTACTGAGCTTCAGCCTATAGGGCAGGAGACCCCAACGTCTACCAACTGTTACACTAACATCACGCCTAGCCTCCTGAATAGCTGCGTACAGCGATGCTGTTGCTAATGACATTAGGATGAGTAAGTCTATCATCGAAGAGCCTGTCTACAGGACTTATAAACCATGTAAACCTAATTCAACACCAGTCCAAAACTTTCGACAAACTCCCGAAGAGAGACAACGCGACGCACCTTCATCCAGGAAGGAAGATACCTCCTGAACATCCAGAACCTATCATCAACAAGAAAGACCTGTTTACTACGAAACTTCAAATCACGTGTTGCTCTTCCAACAGCCTGTATTGTATAAGAAATAGCCGGGAAAAGATACACGCACTTAAAAGTCCTTCTAGTAAATTTCCTAAGATAAGTCCTCTTTAACTCATTCCAATTACTAAACTCAGGATAAGGAAATCCGAGAACAAGCATTGACACAAGTTCATCTCCAAGAAAGTTCAAACCCTCCATTGCAGGATTACCAACATACGTTACAAGAACAGTCCTCTCCTCTCTAGCTCTCTTCTTGAACTCATCTATCATTCTCCAAGTTTTCTCAGACTCCTCCATCACATACAAAGGATCTCCAATCTCTTCCAAAACTCTCTCAACAACATCGATATGCCTCATTAAGAAATCCTTACTAGAAAATAACACAACGCAGCCACCAACCATCGGAGAAATTCTCAAGAACTTTCGAAGAACTTGCTCAATGACTTTTCTACACCTAACACTTTCTCTAAACGATTTTGTAAACCTTACATTACTAATGACGTAGATCTTAAGATTGTTAAATTCTTCGGGTATATCACTGATCTCAACATATTTTGACCCTCTTGTAAGTGGTAAATCCTTTGCAAATTTAGATGTTATCGATGCACTAAGGAATATGCATATCTTGCTAGCATTAACAAGTTTTAGAATGTTATCAATATTGAATGTTCTAACCTCAACAATGTCACCCTTTCTCTTAATTAGAACAAGTTCCGACCTCATAATTGACAAGAGTGCTGCTGCTGCCCTGACGGTATCTCTATCAGTACATGCTCCAAGCTTTATCTCATCCTCGCTCATGTGAGGCTTTTTCAGGACTAGTTCCTCACCATCATCGAGGGCTAGTATCTGCGTTGCTAGTGTGTGCCCCGTCTCGGCTAGTTTCCGTATCTTACTTATGCTTATGGTTGTGACCTTCTCAACGCCTACTGCGATGCTATGTGCCTCATCTACTACTAGGCCCAGAGTCTCCTCGCCTGTCTTGACCGTCCTAAACAGTGTCTCAAGTAGATCAGTTAGCGCAAGATAGCTAACCGTGGTTAAGACTATCTTAGACTGAGATGCGAGAGCCTGAATATAATCATACGGACATACGAAAGCTCTTCTACATGCTGAGACTAGTTCCTGAACTGTGGAGAATCTCAGCTTCCCAACCTTGCCTCTTCTCCTAACGAGCTGACATACGCCATCACTTCTAAGTATGCTACACTCGAGAGCTGTCTCCGCACCGTAGGGACATACCCTCTCTCTGCCTATGAGCACACCCACGTCAGGAATGTTCTGCTCATCGAAGAATCTCAGAAGCTGGTCAAGCTCTACGATGGATCGTGTCAGGACTAGCACACGGTCAACGCTGTTCAGCAGTTTCTTGCAGAGTGATGGTATTGTCCTTGTCTTGCCAAATCCAGGATATGCCGATACTACTATCCTGATGCTAGTGTCGGATGCGCTCACCTGTGCTAGTCCTGTCTACAGGATATAAAAGGCGCTGTAGGTACTTCAGGAAATTGATAGAATCTTCTGTCTAGCTTCTTCTAGTGCACGTTTGAGCTCCTCATTTGCTTGAACTTCCTCAAGCTCCATGCAGAGGTCTATAGTCTTCAGAAAGAGCTCTTTTACAAGATCCTTAGGTAGCCTCTTTATAGCATCCTCATACAGTGATACGAAGTCTCTCTTAATGAACTCTATGAGATCATTCACAGACTTCCACGATTCTTCACTACTTCTTATTCTCGAGAGAACAGTCTCGAGACTATACCTCTCCTCGGCCGAGAGCTGAGAATCGTCGACCATTGCGTAGGCGCGGTTAAGACAACATCTAATGAACTTGTAGAGTATTGGCTCAATCCTGAGAGTGCTCATCATCGTGTTTCACGTACCATAGCCTCTCCTTAATAAGATGTCCCCCATATGCGAGTGCCTCAGCTCTCTCCTGACACTTCATCAGTGAATTGATGGTCTTCTCTAAGAGAGTCAGCATTCCGCGTGGCCCAACGAGCGTGCTTCCAGTAAGGCACACTTCATCAACTGTTGGAAAGAAAACTCGCACAAGTGCAGCATCTGTCAAAATTGCTAGATCACGCTCAAAAGTTGAGCCGTACACAACATCAGGATCTAGCTCAAGCACTCTCTCACGTAGTACATGTCTATCAGGCGAGATCAAGACCTCCGTAAACCTGAACCTCTCTGCCTCAGCACGTGCTTGCTCGGTACTCTGTCTCGCACATACTAGCCCAATAGTCATGCTGAGCTCATCCTTAAGCACATCAGCAAGGTAGAATACTCTAGACGAATCTCCGACAAGGACTGCACTTAGACTACC
>JAMOMD010000449.1 GCA_027068725.1 Thermoproteales archaeon
GCAAAAAGAAGTTAGAGGAAGAGCTGAGAAAGCTTGAGCTCCTAGCCGAAGGATATATAATTTAAAGGCTTTTCAAAACACGTGCTTGACAAAGCAATAAAACTAATAGCACACGCCGGTGGCTACCTAAGGGCAAGACTAGGCTCAAACCAGGTAATCCTCGAAAAACTTCTCCTATACACAACATCTGGACAGTACATACTCACGCACTTTCTTACTCTTCCCCCAGCAAACCTAGACAGACTGCTAGAATACTCTAGATTGGTGACAGAGGGCAAATGTAGACTATATGTCTCCGCTATGCGAGACATACCATTCGTGGTTAGGATATGTGATAATATCGTTGAGGCTTCGTGTGTTGACTATATGCTTCTTGACCTTGTTGATCCAAGGGCAGAAATTGCACTTCTCGGTGATGATCCACTACTAGAGGAGAAGTACATAATCCCTAGGTTGGACACTGATGACATTAAGACACTTACATCACTTACAACTGTGCCAGTTAGGATCGTCGTTGAGGAGTGCCCAAACAAGCCGACAGTAGTCAAGATCTACCTACCGCAGATATTTAACGAGAACCTATTCACCAGAGTCTTCGGTGCAAGGTTTGTAGGCAACCTAGACGATCTAGCTAAGCTACCAAACGCAGAGCTACTACATGGACTCTCGTGCAGGAGCGTCATTATCGACGTTCTACCTAGTAGAGTGTTCTCATCGTTTTCATACATAAATTTGGGTGTTTTACCATAGAACTATGAGTCGGGCAGTTGTCAAATCACTGATGCACCTACTCAGAATAGCGCTAAGCACCTTCCTAAGACAACTACAGTCAATGGGACTAGACATCGACAAGGTACTCCACAGCAGAGACTTCGAGGAATTCGTCTGGGAAATGTTGCAGGCACGTGCAGCATGTGCAATGGGGCTCAACAAAATTGGAATGAAGCCAACATGTGACATGGTTAGTGCATGGCTAGCAACAATGACAGACGAAGAAAAACTTCAACTACTAAAAG
>JAMOMD010000450.1 GCA_027068725.1 Thermoproteales archaeon
TCTTTCAAGAGTATTGATTTGCTTCTGCATCATATCGAAGCGATTACGAAAAGCTTCCTGTACCATGAAGTCCATGCTGTCACTCATCTCAGCGTTTCTCCATCTGCCTAGGGACAAGAGAAGCGTATCCAGCAATGTCATACCAGTGGTCAGGTTCATACGGGTCTCCATTGACAATGCGAGAAATCTTGTGCATGATCATTTCGAGAGACTCTCGCACTACAGGATCAAGTGCTTCGTATGGTTCAACAGCCTCGTCAATCAACACAGTCTTGAGAGCCTGCGTCATACGAGCTCTGTCTTGATAATCACCGCGAGTGTACTCTTCTGCCTTCTTGTCCAACAGCTGTTCAATGTTCTGCAAGATTGCATCCCTCCTTTTTTGCAGTCAACAGGAAACCCCATTCACCGTTCTCTTCAAAGATTGTCAGAGCAACACGATAGTCAGGCCAATGGTTCTTCCAATCTGCGTACATCAGTTCTGCATCCCACCTAGCTTCACCTTCGCTAGCGTATACTGCTCTGTACTCCATAAAATGTGTGTAGCACGAGCGCGCATTATTGTTATTATGGTTATCAGCTACCACAATGTCCTCCCTTTGTCAGATCACAAACATCCATGTACTTGGTGCTTTCCTCAACGTACTCGACACCAATTTTCTTTACAGCATCACGATAATCAACAGGAACAAGAGGCTGACCACCGCGAGCTCCATCAGGGTAGCACGTAAAACCCCTGAGATCTTTCGCATACGATGCAAGCGTTTTGGCAAAAACATCTACCGTGTCCTCGTTGTTCCACTTCGTGCCCCAAGCAGGTAGATTGATAGTAGAACTGATAGCCATGTCTACGTACTTCTGCACGTCTGCCTGAAACTTGATACGCCTCTCGAAGTCTACAGCGAGATCAAAGCTGGACTCAATGCTATCAGGATCACAACCCATACCAATAAGAGTTTGAGCAGTGTGGTCAATCGTATACTGGTAATGCCACTTGTTGCCTTTGAGATAACGTC
>JAMOMD010000451.1 GCA_027068725.1 Thermoproteales archaeon
GCGTCAATAGCCGACGAGATTGGTAAGCGCTTTCCAAACATTAACAAGGTAGTATTTGTCGACGAGTTTGAGATAAAGAGACAGGCACAGCAGCAGTCCTGAAGTTCTTCATAACATACCATTTTCCTTAAATACTTGAGCAGGTCACTGTGACTTTACGATAAGTCATGTTTCCTAGACTACCGCGCTTACCAGTAGATCTACAGAATGTTAATGATGGTAGGTTACCGAGACTTGAGACAGGTACCACAACTGTGGGAATTGTCACTAAGGAAGGTGTTGTACTTGCTACAGATAAGAGAGCAACAGCAGGCTACTTCATTGCTAACAAGAACGTGAAGAAGATCTGGAAAATTGATGAGCATGTTGCTGCAACAATGTGCGGCTCAGTGGCTGATGTTCAGAAGCTTCTAGATCTGTTGACTAGGTTTGCACGTCAGCACAAGGTTGAGACAGGTAGACCTGTGCTAATTAGATCACTCGCGAATTATGCTAGTCTGATACTATTCTCAAGCAGACCCTTCATCCTAGTTGTGCACATAATTCTCGGAGGCGTAGATCCTGAAGAAGGTCCAATACTGTATGCACTTGACTGGTTTGGAACAATGACTAGAGAGGACAAGTACATGGCTACGGGAAGTGGCTCGCCAATAGCATTTGGCGTGCTTGAGGATAACTATAGGGACGACTTGACAATCGATGAGGCTGTGCAGATTGCTGTACGTGCAGTTCGTGCTGCAATGATGCGTGATCCGGGGTCGGGAGAGGGTGTGATTGTTGCAACAATAACGAAGGAGGGCTATAGAGAACTTCCTGAAGATTATGTAAACAAGCTCTTGACAAAAAGTATATAACACGACCAGTCTTTCCTCAATCGACTCTTCGTGCCTTTTAGAGAAGATATTCAGAAGAAGATCCTAGAGACATTATCTCCACACATTGGAGTAGTCAAGATTGACTTTGAGGGCCCATCCATAGTTGTAATAATAGACAACGCACACAAGTACTACACAGAGGGTTGTGATAAGTACATTAAGCAGCTTGCTAAGGAGCTAAAGAAACATCTAATAGTTCGATGTGACGCAAAGGCGAGACTGTCCAAGACTGAGGCAACTAAGAAGATCAAGGAAATTGTTGAGAATCATGTTGGAAAAGATGCACTAGACAATGTCTACTTTGACGAGCTGGCAGGTGACGTATATGTCTACCTGAAGCGCCCAGTCAGGAACAGGAAGAAGCTTGAGTTAATGATATTTGGAGAGACTGGCTGGAGAGCAATAGTCACGCCAACTGCGTTAGAGATGGCCAAGAAGTTGCCTAGACAGGAGATCGAGTATGTTCGTCAGGTACAGATAGCAATGGCTAAGGAGAGACATGAGTTCCTACGTGGTCTTGGAAGAAGGATACACAGGGACCCCATATTCCGGGATACTTATGTCAGAGTCACTGTCCTAGGAGCAGGATTTGAAGTTGGTAGAAGTGCAATACTTGTCGAGACAAAGGAGAGCACGGTACTACTAGACTGTGGTATAAAGCCAAGCTATCCACATGACGAGTATCCCTTCCTAGACCTGATCGACATTGATAGGCTCGATGCAGTGATAATATCGCATGCGCACATGGATCATGTTGGTTTTGTCCCGTACTTGTTCAAGTACGGCTACAAGGGCCCAGTCTACATGACAGAACCCACGAAGTACCTAATGGAGATCCTGACGTCAGACTACATTGAGCTATGTGAGCGAGAGGGCAAGCAGCCGCTCTTCTCTAAGCGTGACTTGACGATGGCTCTGTACCATACCATAACGATAGATTACGAGGACACTACAGACATAGCTCCAGACATCAAGCTCACTCTATATGACGCAGGTCATGAGATAGGCTCAGCAATAGTACATCTACACATTGGTAATGGCCTATTCAACATCGTCTACACAGGAGACTTCAAGTACGGACAGACGAGACTTCTCAATGTCGCTAACAGGAAGTTTAAGCGCGTTGAGCTTCTAGTAATGGAGAGCACTTACGGTGGAAAGAACGATATTCAAGAGCCTAGACAAGAAGCTGAGAGAAGACTGATCGACGTTATTAGAAACACAATTGAGCGTGGCGGAAAAGTGCTCATACCTGCCTTTAGCACAGGTAGAGCACAGGAAATTCTGCTAATCCTGAATGAGGCTATTGAGAAGGGGAAGCTTCCCAAGGTTCCAATATATGTTGATGGAATGATCCTAGAGACGCTAAACGTGCACCTGATGTTTCCAGACTATTTAAACAAGAATGTTCGCGAGCTAATTTACGATGGCATAAATCCATTCATGGGAGAGTGGGTCATACCTGTCGAGAGGCCAAAACGACCTGAGAAGAGGTATGAGCAAGTCATGAGCATTGTCAAGGGTGATCCCTGCATAATAATTGCGCCACACGGCATGCTGAACGGCGGCCCCATACTGGACTACTTCGTGCACTTGGCAGAGGACGAGAAGAGCACTCTAATCTTCGTGTCATATCAGGCAGAGAACACGCTTGGGCGTAGAATACTTCAGGGAGAGAGAAAGCTGACAATAAGGTACTACAATGAGGAGGTCAAGGTTGAGCTAAAGATGCAGGTAGAGAACATACAGGGCTTCTCAGGCCACAGTGATAGAAGACAGCTCTTAGCCTATGTACGTGATCTAGAGCCACAGCCATCTAAGATAATGCTTGTTCACGGAGAGCAGAGCAAGATCCTGAGCCTAGCACTAACGATAGAGCTTAGCATGAAGATTCCTGTAATAACTCCAGGAAACCTAGAGAGCGTTAGGCTAGTACCACCTTGAGCATTCGAACATAATTTTTATAATCTGAGCCAATCCTACTCGCAAGGAGCGAGATGTCACGATGCCTAGAAACAGTAGGCGAGGAAATGAAGAAGGCGCTAAACAAGACGGTGCTAGTAAAGCTCAGGAATGGCGTGGAGCTAAGAGGTAGATTAAGAGGATTTGACCTGCACCTGAACGTGCTTTTAGACGATGCTGAGGAGCTAATAGACAAGGATGTTATAAAAAGAGGCCTAGTCCTAATCAGGGGAGACACGATAGTTCTCATAAGCCCGCTCGAGGTCCCGCCCTCCTAGTTCTTCTAGCAGGAAACACGCGAAGTGTACGAGAAACTTTATAACATTCTAGTATTTTGAGCAGAGACAGCTATGGTCAAGGGAACAACATCGTTCGGTAAGATGAGTAAAGGAAAGACGCACATAAGATGCCCAAGATGTGGAAGACACGCCTATCATGTAAGAAAGAAGTACTGTGCAGCCTGTGGCTGGGGCAGAAGCAGGAGAATTAGAAGATACTCCTGGCAGAACAAGAAAGTGAACAAGGTAAGGATAAAGTAAGGATCTAAAAATGCGTACACTACTTCTGACAATTCTCGCATCTATTGGAGTTGCGGCACTTCTCATCGCAATAACACAATCAATAATAATGTCAGCACCAGTAACAATAACACACTGGAAATTCAAGACACGCTCACCTGTGATACTTCTATACGAAAAAGTTACGAGTATTCTCCCAAAGTGCGAGTCATTCTCTGCAATAATAAACACAGGAAAGCATAATAGTTTATTCGCGGTAGTGCTAGTATCAGGATATACTCTTGCTAGCAATCTAACAAAGTCACACCTTATAGAAGGAATAAAGTTACTATACAATAACGTATCAAAGCTAGTGATTGTACCATTTGACTTTTCTTCTAAGGAGCTGAAGTTATCCTACCTATTTATACAACTTATTCGTAACAAATCACTAGGCTATGCACTAACGCTGATAAACAAGACTAACATGACAAGTCTTGTTAGTAAGTACAAGTTTAATATAACATCAAAAATGTTTAGTAACATAAGTTCGATATCTCACAGTTTTCTAACATCAATAGCATCATATGGCCTAATGACGAAAATGCAGATTCTCCCATACGAGCTATACTATACTCAGCATAGTTTACCAAAGGCCTTGAGTATATCTCTAGAACCTCTGTTCATAGTATGTAATACTAGAACTAAGGTCTGTGTCGCAACTATGTACAGTAACTTGAGAATAGTGTTAGAGAATGTGAAGACGCAGGTTCCTATAATAACGTAAAATCATGTTATTATAGGGCTCTTAGCGATATTATGAACGTATATTCTAAAATAGCCGCAATGAAGAGCAGTATTACTGTTATTGTGTATTTGAAAAATCCGTAAATAAGATCCCTTCTGGATAGTTCAAATTTCAGTATCTTCAATGTTAATGTTATCGAGTTCTCGAGTGCAACTGCATATGCTAGAAACTCTAGTATTGCATGTGGTAGTAATGTTGTCATCATTATAGTCATTGCTAGACTAAACATTCCAACACTCTGACCGTATGTTGATGCTGCAATTATTCCCGCATCTCTTCCTGTGTTTATTGTTATCATTATTGTATTTCCTGGACCTATGAAGGGTAGTGTCATCATTGTTGCAAGAACGAGATTATGAAAGAATATTGCTGTTGGTCCCTGCTGTAGAACCTGTGATAGCAGTTTGTTTAGTACTGTAGTGACTTTCTGTGCGGCTTCAGGATTTGGTTGGTACATTACGAAGCTTGTGTATGTAGTAATGATGTATACTAGTATGATGAAGATGTATGCTACAAGTACTCTAATTACAGTTCCTAGTCCTGTCCCTACTTTTTTCATTCTTCTCGAAATTAGTCCCTGCAGAGCCTACGATTAAGTTTGTCTTTACTTCTAGCTCGACTAGAGAACAGTCGTACATTCTCCTGATCTTTACTATCAGATGCTCGACGTGCCTGTAGACTTTTAGTCTCTCGATTATTCTATACAGGAACTCTTCGAAGTTTTGAGTATCTGCACGATATTCGAGTACTTCAACGATCTCCTTCACGCATGTTCGAAGATTAAATTATTTAAAAGGCATTGTTTAACTTAAGGTTTGATTACGATCTTCAGACCTTTTCTCTCGAGCGCGCAGGTAAACGCTTTCTCAGCCTCGTCAAGAGGGAACGTGTGTGTTATTGCTTCACTCGGCTTCAGGAGTCTCTTTCTGACAAGTCTCAGAGCCTCTTCCCAGTGTCTTCTAAGTCCACATCTGGTGCCTACTATCCTGAGCTCTTTGATCACTAGCTTAGTGTAGTCTATCGATGTCTCTTGTCCATGTGTTGATTTTGCTAGAATTATGCCTCTCGGTTTTGCTAGTCGGATAGCTTGATCTATTCCTGTTGGTGATCCTGTTGCTTCTAGTATTGCATCAAACTTGTTCTCTTGTCCCTGCACTTCTTCCAGTAGTAGTAGTTCTATGTTGTTAATTTTCTTGAAGTAGGATAGGCGGTTCCAGGATTTTCCAATGACCTTGACGTCGAGACCATATGCCTTGAATAGCTGTGCTGCAAGAAATGCTAATGGTCCTTGGC
>JAMOMD010000452.1 GCA_027068725.1 Thermoproteales archaeon
GAAGCTTTCTTAATAAATTCCAGAATTATGTTCATTAAATTTTCGTACGTCTCTATGCTAAGTGTTAACAACTTAGCAATAAGTTCTTCTAGGTCTTTCTTAAGCTGCTCAGTGTAGCTACTCATCAATCAGCTATGGAAATAGTGAATAATAAAGTATTGTCCACTAGAGCAAGTCCCAGTCAACACGCTCTCGCGTAGCAACTATCTTCTCGAGCTCTAGAAGAACATCGAGTGTTCCTAAGAAGGTAAAGTCATGAAGGTAAACCTCAATCTTCTCAGGATGTTTCCAGAGCTCGAAATATGATAGTATCGTTCTTGATGTTGGATGCTGTTGTAGGAGTGTTCTAGTTATGTCAGTCCCAGTAATAAGCGGGTTAGCACATGGTAATATAACGACAACAAGCTCATCCTCTGGATTAACTTCTAGGCGAATGTCCTTGAGCTCGTCTCTTCTGTACATTTTACTCACGACATCACACTTCTTGACGAATGCTCTCACGATCACTGCTTCTCTAGCTACGTAACCTAGCGGATCTCGAATGCTGACTGCAGGATGTGTGTGACCCATGACGAGTATTGCTGCTTCTGCAAGGTCTAGTGGTCTAGGCTTAGCATTACCATGCAGCAATAATGCGGTCTTGCCTGTTCTTAACCTGACCTTGAGACCTCTCGAGTCATATATCTGTATGTTCTTGCACTCTGCCTTCTCCACAAGTTTGTCAAGCTTACCATCGTGATTCCCCTGTATCAGTACGAGATTCTCCAGTCTCGAAGCGAGCTCTCTGAGAAATTGCACTACCTCACGTGCAGTCTCGGTAGCTACAGGAAGCTCGTGCTTAACATCGCCTAGTATCACTACAGTATCTGCACGCTCTTTTTCAACAAGGTCAAGTATATGATTGACAAGCTTTGGTGTCTGTCGTGGAACACGGACACCACGTATAGCAAGCTCAAACTCGTAGCCTACATGAGTATCCGCGAACAATACTGCTCGTCCAAGTTCCTCAGTCTCCATAACGACAGGAGCGGCAGGGAGAGGCATCTCTCAGACAAGCTTTGCCTCAAGCTCTTTACTAAATAATATTCCGAAGTACTTGCTTATTGGACAAGCTCTTATACAATTCTTACATTTATCACATTCTTCAGGATTAAACACTACTGGATGATCAGTAATCTTCAACACGCCACGTGAGCAAGCTTGAATACATTCTCCACATCTTATGCAGACGTGTGTAAGTGCTATGACTTTCAGAACATTTTCAGCTGTTGTCTGGCATATTTCGAGATCTCTAGACCATACAGATACTCTACCACTCTCGTGAATTGTTATAATAGAAATTTTTGAAAATATTTTCATTATACCGTTCTCGATCTTTATCTCTCCAGGTATCACATGTATAAGATCTCTCACTTTCTCAAGATCTATCTTTTCTCTGAATGTTATTACGAAATCTATTTTAGCTTCATTGTTTATTCTATTTATTGTTACACTAATTACATTAACTACAGGATTCTGTAATTGTGCGAGGTCAAAACTAACTCCAATACCCTTGAGATAGTTAGAGAAGTCTCCAGGTAATGAAAATCTCCATCGCCAAATACCGTACCTTATCCACGTATCAGGAACCTTAAACTTCTTTCTAAACTTCTTCAACTTGCTGAGCCACCAATCCCAGAGCTCTGGATGCGTCTCCTGTATTATCTTGATCTCAGCCATCCTGAGTGTTGGACACATGAAACAGCCAACTCGCTCAAACCCGAGCTGGTATAGTTTGTTAAGGGGCAGTCCTTTGGCAAGTATGTATAGCTCAACTTCAAGTGCTGTCCAGTCATACAGTGGTGAAACTATGATATCTGCAGGGTTTGGACCTACAACAGGCGTCTCATAACCCGCAAGTGCTCTCTGAGGAGACTCGAACATTCTCTGCCCTGTTATACTAATGACTCTCCTTCCTGCAGCAACTTCACTAATGTACTTCTTCAATGGCAAGAGCTTGCACACAGTTGTACACCATCTAAAGTCCCTAGCTGGTGGACCGAGGACGTCTAGCAGTGTCTCGAATAGTTTCCTGTCGGCCTCAACAATCTGGACTGGAACATACTTGCTCAGCTTATCTATGGTCTCTCTAGTCTCAGGAAGTTCGAGACCAGTATCACAGTAGACGAAGTTTTTCACACCAACAACATGAGACAGATATGCTACTACGGTGCTGTCTTTTCCTCCAGAGCAGGTAACCATTAGGAAATCTCCTGAATATTTCCTGACAGCATCCGAGATTACTCTTAGCGATTCCTTCTCGAGAAACTCTATGACTGTGCGGTTAGCTTCGTATATTTCCTTCCATGTCGATGGTTTGTACTCTATCTCTGTGTCTAGGACACGTCCAAATAGTTTGACTATGCGTATCTTGTTGCCTCTTACCTGACATATTCCATATGCTCCTCCTGCAGTCCTGAATGGTATGTACGTCTTCTCGTCTTCTGGATAGTCTCCTTCCTGAATGTACTTCTTCTCTATGTACTCTCCTTCCTGAACGTGATCTAGCTTAAGTATGATGTAGTACCCAAGCTTCTCCTCAACTATTGTTCGTGCACCATGATACGCAGGTCTGAACTCCCACTCATTTCTCTCTATGTTGAAATATCGCACACCTATTACTCTGCCGCGCACTATGACCTCGTCAGCCGCATCTACGTGCTGAACCTTGTTCAGAAGTACAGCCTCGTCCTTCCTGATGAGCTTGTCCAAGTTCGATATCTTAACTCCTGCATACTTCTCTATTGCTTTGATAATTTCCTCAACATCTTTCTCAAAGGCAAGTCTCACATCACGTGGATATGCTACATGCTTAACCTCAATCACCTTAGAACCACATCTCGAACATCTATCATACCTGAGAACAGGTACGTTACACTCAGGACACCAACCAATGCGAGGAGCACGCTCTCGAAATATCTTAACAATCTCCTCACGTCTCTGCCTTGACATCCAGTTCCAGTTACTACTCCTCAACTACCTCAAATACCACTTCTCCTCCCGGCTGAACACCTGCAGCACGTAGTGCCTGAGCAATCGTCTGTGGTATTATCAGGTAACAGTTGTCGAGACTTCTACCATATATCTGAACCTTAGCCTCAGTCTCTATAGGCTCGGCTCCCTCTCGCTCTATCCTGAGCTTGACCCTGACCTTGCTAGTTATCTTAACTCCATTGAGCTCCGCAACTTTGACTACATGACGTGGTATCTGTATGATCCACGTGTTCTCTTTTCTCGTCAGGATACCTACTAGTCTCATAGTTTAACTTGGCTATAGAATAGCTTAAAATGTTTGAACAGAGGGTCAGCCCACCTCCTTCAAATCATCCCAGACCCACCCCCACCCCGGTCAGCAGTGGGGAAGTCATCATTCAGTAGATCGTTAAGATATGGACGTTATTAAACAGTCTTCTCATAACATCCATAACATCAGACACGACCTTCAGACCTACATTCGACCTGTAGAGATTTGACACTACACCAAACTTCCTGATATCGGTACATCCAAATCCAGGAACAGGCGTGACATTGCAACTCCTAGCTATCTCTCTAGAGAGAGCACACTCAGGACGGACCGAGTAGTTCTGTGTAACTACAGAGTACACGATCATTCGTAGTAAAGCATAATCAAGCAGATAGTCAATATGCCAGTGCTTACGTGTAGACTTTTCGAGATATCGAAGAATTCTTGCACGTAGACCCCTCATCGCTGAGCCAACATACAGGTATAGTCCTCTGCATATACTGAACGTCTTCCCCGATTTTGTACATAGCTTAACATCCTGAGGAACTTCTAGGACTAGAACATAGACGCCAGGACTTGTCGGCAAGTTTAATGTTCTCCTACTTGATCTACTATTACTCATCTGATACATTGATGATGGGTCCAAGCTCTGACTCGTGATGATTAGACTCGAATGTTCTCTAACAACTTAGTTAAGTATTCTACACAGGCACTCTTAAGATCTTCAGGACGTACTACACCGCGCACATATAGCTCCTCTAGCTCTCTCTGATCAGTCACTTCCACATTTCCCTGCTCTGTTGCTAGCTCTATCTTACCAAAGTATGGTAGTAGTATGTGTTTAACAATCCTGAACACAGGGTTAAGATTAGTCTCACGTGGTGGACAATAGGCTGACTCTATCTTCTGCCTAACCAATTCAGGACTATCATCGAGAAATATTGCATCGTCAGGACGAGCATGACTCATCTTGTATAGAGCTGCTATCTCCTGCTCATCAAACGCCTCCGAGTCAGCATACGATATCTTCAGGCCTAGTATTGTTGGCGTACATAACACAATCGGCTTCTTTAGATGCAGTTTCTCAGCTATGTCTCGCGCCATCAGGTAGGCGTACTTCTGGTCAATACAGCCAATCGCGAAATCGACATTCAGGTACAGTGCATCTACTGCCTGCATCAGAGGATACAGGATCTTGGAGAAGTCCTGCTCAACCTCAGATACTGCACGACCCATCACAAGCACTGCCCTTCTCACACGATCAAGCGATACCTGCTTTGCAGCTCTTAGCAGAAGCTTAACATATTCAGGATCTTGAATTATGTCTGAGCTATCCACATACTTCGCCTGAACACCTAACTTATCAAGCACCTTACGTACAGCATACTTCCTCTGCTCTAACTCATCAAAAGTTCCCTTATCATTAATCCACGCATGCCAAGTAGCCTCAAGCACAATAACCTCAACACCAAGCTTCTGCATATCACGTAACTTCAACATCCAGACAAGCCAACCAATATGCACCCGCTGCGGAGGCTCATAACCAACATAACATCTCAAAGATCCTCGACCAAGCCTTTCCCGAACCTCTTCCTCTCTTATTATTTCTACAAGATTTCTCTTAAGCACATTCATCACATCAGGAGACTCATACCCCATGCTTGCTCACTAATGTCCTCGAGAAAACTATTAGTAAATATTCTCCACCTGTAAACGTGTACATTACGTATACACTTACAGAAAATGTCAGAAGCATAGTACTAGCCTAGGCAGTAGCTACGAGAATACCTCAGGAAACGGGAACTCTACGAATGTTATTCAGGCTTTAAATTTCATTTGCAATAAGTGAATCAATATTACACTTACACAATACCTAATTCGTATAAATATTCGCAAGAAATCCGCGATTTTCGGGGGTTTGGGGATGGCTAGGATTGTGTGGTCTAAGATTGCGAAGGTGTTGAGAGAAGAATATGTCGAGGGTACAAAATGCAAAGTCTGTGGAGCAGAAATAGAAGAAGGAGAAAACGCATTCAAAACACTAAGCAACATATACAAACACTTCAAAGAAAAACACCCAGAAATAATAGAAGAAGTAAAAACAAAACTAGCATAAGCCTACTAACAATT
>JAMOMD010000453.1 GCA_027068725.1 Thermoproteales archaeon
GTTCACAACGTCGTTCCAGGCATAGTACCTGTCGAGTCCTGTGAAGCCTCTGGGCGTCAAGAGGAGTGGTTTCGCGATTTTGTCCTCGACATACCTGTTCAGCATATGTGTGTAGGCCCAAAGCTGCATAATGTGCTTCGGAACGATTTTGCAGGTTGACTTGACCTCAAGTACAGTTATTCGAAAATCTCCTGGTATCAGTGCATCTGCACGACCAACGATCCTGATTGTCTTACCGTTAATCTGAACTTCCTCTTCGAGGCTGACTTCTACCGGTATGCCGAGCTCATTCTCGAGATGTGTCAAGTACTTCTCGTGCACAATCTTGCCGTAGAGCATACCATGGACTTCTCTAATCGGTATGTACAGGACATTACCATTCTCGCCATGCTTTTCTGCGATTTGTAGTGCCGTAACTATACTCCAAGGACAGTCGAGGACGTTAAGTAGCAGAGTAATCGGGAGCTTATCTTCAACACGATAAATCTTGAATACACTACCATTCTCGATGATGTAGCTACTATCATTCAGTTGCTCAATGATTTGCCTTGGGGACAACTTCTCGACTTGTCTTCTAACAGCATCGAGATCAACGACTTCTGACAGTAGTGGGATCCTGGGCTTCTGACTTCTCTCCGTGGGGGTCATGTAATATGCGTGGGTTAAAAGGACAGGATGAGCAGGCTAGAGCTCGTGTATGTCAACAACGTCACGACATTTCTCTAACACTGACAGAGGCACGGTAGCAACATCACCCTTCCTGTAAAACAAGCAGTCGTCCCTGAAGAACACAAGGACAAGACCCTCTTTAACTGAAAGAGAGTTGCCTAGCCAGCAACTTGGTAAGTCATTGTTATTTTCATTATTTCTATCATTGATGTAATCTGAGAGCTCTGGCGCATCTGTAGGCTGGGCAAGTTTTCCTGATGTCAACGTTTCGATGAGCTGTTTCGCAACTTGCTCTAGCTCATGCTGTTTTGCTCTATGTACAGCAACTATGTACGTACCT
>JAMOMD010000454.1 GCA_027068725.1 Thermoproteales archaeon
TATGGAAAATTCTGCCAGTAGTGGGGTGGAAGTGTTGGAGAAAATCGTCTCCAGGAGTGTTGATCCTAGTAAGGCTGAGCTGATTGCTAGGATACGTGAGAAGATTCCAGAGGCAGACCCTGAGAAGCTGACGAAACTAAGCAAGAGAATGCTAGAGACCATCGTAAAGAAGCTCAATGCTGGGCAGATAGATGAGGTACGTAAGCTACTGGGCCTACCGGAGGTAGAGCCCTCTACTAAGCACCAAGACCCTGAACATGGTCCTCAGCCTCAGACAGAGTCCGAGAACTCGGCTACCGATCATGAGAGCAAGTCCACTAGTGCTATAGAAACACAGGAGTCAGAAGCATCCTCTGACGAAGATTCTGCCGGTCAGGATATTCAAATAATCGAGGAGGAAACTGCAATGCACGTTGAAGAGCAGGAGGTTCAGATAGTTGAAGAGTCTCGAGAGGAGGTTTCTGAAGGACAGGAGGGTAGACCCTGTGTAAAGATCTCTGGCGTTGACCTAGAATTCATGATAGATGCATTGCATGTGTTGCAGGACTTCTTCGACAAGATGGAGAGTGAGCTCTGTCAGGAATGTAAGATGAGGCTAGCAAAGGCGTGGAATAGAGCATTCAAGGAGATTGAAGAGAACTGGGAGCTTAGACCAATGACACCATACGAGCTCGTTGATAAGATCCTAGAAATTTTACAAGTCAGAGAACGCCAACTAGTGAAAGAATAGGCTCACGTGTAGTATCGCTTTCACTATCAGGTCTATCACATATAGCACAGCTATTATGGGTAGGTAGAGGTTTGGCTCTAGGCTAAGTGGCAGTAGCATTGGCAGTAGCCAAATGTTGCGAAGCTTCAGGAAAAGCAGCAGCGTAGCTACTAGGCACGTTGCGATACTGTACCAACCATCATCGCGCAAAACCGTGACATAGACTAGTTTACCATTAAGGTAAGCACCTGGAACAACAGCGAGATCTAGCAGCCAGTGCTTCAGTCCAACATACATTC
>JAMOMD010000455.1 GCA_027068725.1 Thermoproteales archaeon
GGCATTGTCTAGACTTGGTATTGGGTTTGCAATGTACTAGACCTCTAGAACATTAGTCGCCTAGTCCTGCCTCTCTTACCCGTTCTTGACGTTCTTTTCCCCGCTGTTTTCCTCCTGCTCTTTGACTTTTTCTTCTTCTCGCTAGCCTTCTCATGTGCTTTTGCTAGTGCTGAGAGTGCTAGTGCAATTACTCCAAATGTTGCTAATCCACCAATTGCTAACAGTACCATACTCAGCTGTATTGGCTGTGGTGGCTTAGCCACAGTAACAGTAAGAGCCCTACTAAACACATCACGCGTGTACACCTCCATGAAGGTGAAATTGTACAGGTAGGTTCCTGGTCCTAGTGGTGTTGTGCAGTTTATCACAATGTTTCCACTATACTCAGGAGGTAGAACAAGACTACACTTGACGCATCTACAAGATGCTCCTCTTGGTGGTAGTGGACTCGCAATTACTTTTCCTGTCCCATTACCAACGTTCTTCAACGTGAACGTGAACGTTATTGATGTTCCTGGCTTTACATCTCTAGGATACTTAACGTTGATTATCGTGATGTTTGGAACGTAGACGAAGGTACACGCGTCTAGGCTATACATGTCGTCTATGTATTCCCTAGAACCAACATGTGCAATAGTTGCAATGATGTACCTTCTACATGTTCCTTCCTGCATTGGAACCGTGCCACTGAGGTCGACACAAGCTACCTGTCCTGTACCTAGGCTAACCTGTGTAGAATCGACAGCCGTGCCGTTGATGTACTCTAGCTCTACTGTGCCTGTTCCGTATGCTCCAAGGTTTGTGACACAGACAGTTACTGTGAACGTTGCTCCCGGACTAGCACGTACTGTGCTAGGCGTGACGTTCAGTATCTTGAACAGTGGACAGAGCCTAACCGTGAGCAATGTCCTTGCAGTATCCTCAACAAGTCCGCGATATGGGTCGTATAGTACCCATGTGAGCGTGTAGTTACCAACATTTCTCGGTGCAGTAAAGTTAATGCAG
>JAMOMD010000456.1 GCA_027068725.1 Thermoproteales archaeon
GTATATAGCATAGACAAAAACCTGCCAATAATAATATCAGCAATAACGCTAACAACAACACCAATACTAGAACAACTAATACTAAAACAACAATTACACAACAATAGAAACAGTTAAATGTCAAATACTTGATGCGTTATTCTGCCTAAGTTTTGGAGGAAGTTCTTTGATTACCTGATCTAGAAATTTTGTGTCTCAATATTGCATAGACTACGATTAGTCTCTCAATCCTTCACAACTGCTTCTTAAAAGAATAAGGACCCAGAACTCAGTACTCTTCATAGTTGAGAACTCTTGACAATAAACCAAGTACTGAAATACACCAAATCTTGATGATAATTAAAACATGAACAAGATTAACATGCGTCCTGTCTGCTTCAACTCATCTGTCTTCAAAAATCAAGTACTCCCTAGTTAGCAAAACTATTACCTCTCTAAAACCTGGAAATCGTGAGATCGTAAGTCTGGAAGCGGCTGCATTGATACACTTACCATGTTATACAAAGCACGAAGATCAGTCGGTACAAGGTGATCCATTTGGTAGAATCGCTATGATACAAGCGGTCGTATAATACAGAGCTACACACCGGGTGTAGAGAGAGTCGAAGTGTAGCACAGGAGTACAGATAAGCAAACTCATATTGCCGAAGGTCAAATTTTGAAGAGTACCATTCTCAAAGAATGTATGCGGGTAGTAGTGTAGTAAGTACTGGTGTCTGCGGGCCTCGCAGGGCCGCGGTCCTGCGGTCGTGGCCCTGCGGGAATTAACAACTCTTCACGCATGTTTGTGCTCTCCTCTTAATAGACTCTTTCCTTATCCTAGGATTAAGGTGTGAAAAAGAAGCTACCTGATCTGTGTAATGTAATGGAAGTATAAGCCTAAGATGAAGTCGCGAACTTTATGTTCGCCTAAGAGGACCCCACATATAATATACGCTATTGTGTCTGCTAATTGAAGTCCCGTCACGCTACAGGAATTACACGCTTTAACACAAACCTGTACCTCAGATACACCAGCAAATATAAGCTCCCTAAGTGTTCTCTGTGCAACAAAATTCCATCTATTTATTATATAGTCTGATTTATCGAGTATGGCGGATATGCTAATATCGGACGGGTAATTACTCAAAATACTATCTTTCCAATGGTTCTTATTACTCGTTGAATAACATTCCGTACAAATTTCCCATCTTTTACTATATTTCTCCTGGATACAGTACAGACTATCAATGTGGCTTCTTTTGAAACAATTCTCGACAACTTTTTTGAAGAAGTTCTGCTCGAATTGAAGGAGATACACGAATCCAAGGACCTTTATCTCAGCCCCTAGAGAATATTTCAAGCGCAACTGCTAGATAATTCAACACTTAATTCGGGTAAGTCTAAACTAATACTAGTTTAAATCGTCTCAAACAAACTTAGGTGAACTCGCAGTATATATAAAACTTCACTATAAATGCTTGCGACCTTAAGGAAAAGATAGTAGACAAAAATAGAAAAGATCGGAAGATTTAGTAGTCTCTTGAAAGAGATAATGTAATAGTGTTGTGCTTTATTTTTTACGATACCTTTTCTACTTTGTTATGGTACAGGTATGTGCAGAGGCTTATTTTTGCTGTATCTCCATATGTGAATATAGTCTTGAATTCCTGACATAGTATCATTGGTTCGAAACCCCCTGGTCTTGTAGGATCAAGTAGACCAATGGATGATGGCTCAACTGTATATAATCTGTCAGGTTTTCCATTAAGTAATTCATGTACTATGACTATTGTTCCGTTACCCGGATCTCCATTATTGTACCATTCAAATGCGGAACCTTCTGTAGTAACAGAGTATGATATTGACACTTGAGCTCCTTGTGCACCAGCTGTTACAGTGTATGAAATTGTTGTCTGGGGTCCTCCCTCATTCTTTGGACCCCAATCCCATAGTACCTGTCCGGGCCAATTACTAGTCTCCCAGTTAAACACATCCACAAACTTCTCTGGCGTATGTACGTATGTGGCACCATTACAAGTCGTTGTTAAACCCTTAGCAACATGTACTACATATGCTAGAAACCACTCATATTTAACATCGCCAACCTTCTCAGTTGCTATATAGTACTCAACCTTAATCCACATCTTACCAGTAACCTCATGACAAACCTTTCCCGTAGCGTTAGCTTCTAGCCAACCAATATAACCTATATACCTAAATCCCTTAAGCCTAGTAATATTAAAGGATGCAGACCTTGTACTTAATTCATTTAAGATTTCTCTTCTTGTCTCTAGTTTAGGCTTCTCAACGTACATTTTGACTGCACATAAAATATCTTCGGTAGTATTATATAAGTTCTCAATTACTATGAACCCTGTGGGATTATAACTTACTGCAAGTGCTGCTGCTCTAAAAACTGCCGGATGTATTTCACATGCCTGTTTCTTATCATGTACTAGCACGGGACTACATGGAATTATTGGACTAGCATTATAATAACCAAGTAGCTTCAGAAGTAGTGGAAGAACAAGTTTCCACTTTCTACTACTCTTCTCTGGATTAAGCACAATTACTTGAAATGACCTAACATGACTCGTAATTTTGATTAATTTCATTAAAACTGTTGAAGGTCCGGACTTTAACAAATCGTTAATATGCAGTACTATGACAAGTCTATTAGCAGATATTCTAGAGATCTTTCCCAACGTATTTACACCTAACACCCTTACATTAAGTGATTTAAGTTCGGTAACATTTACATAATTTCTAGCCTGACCAACAACAATGATTGGAGGTAACTTTACACTCGATAATGATAAAGATATACTTTCACTGCTCAACCTAATATCACCCTCAGAGATCGGTAATATTGCCTTTCTATGAACATTTGCTATTAACAATATTGAGACCAAGCAGATTATTGCTATAATAATTGCAACTAGTGATGACACTACTTTACGATTCCCACACCTCCTCATCATACTTGAACTGGGCATCGTACGATGTTATTGAATTTTCGAATTTTTGAACCGCTCGGTGTGGTAAGGTTATAAATTTTGCTGTGTGGTAAGTGTGAGGGTTTTCACAAATGTTGATCAATTGAAGCATATTTGAAACATGTTTCAACTTCACAAACTTGGAATCAGAAATCTTCATGACCATGAACAAACATGTGCGTTAGCGTACAGATTTGTTCGTGATCGGGCGCTGTTCAGGATCTGTTTTGTCAGGACTTGGTCTAGGTTCAAGAAGATTTCCTTACCCCCGAGAGCAGCTTAGAACTGTTTCAAGCCATCTAAAGCAGTCTAGAGTTGTCTCAAGTTGTCTGACCTGGTCTAGTCCAGGCATTAGATGGTCTAGGATCTGCACTTCCTATACCTCTCTAGGGGTCCTTCTCCTGATTTCTGCTCTCAGCATCTGGTCTCTCAGCCCTCGGATCAGAATATGGAGGCTGGTGTAACTGCGGTTGCAGTGTCTGGTTACTGGTCTATACCTGAGTTCATGAGTTCAGTAGTATTTTGAAGTATTTCGAGTGGTATGTTTTGAACAAGTTCAATTTTGAATCAGGTTCATCTCTGAGACAAATTCCTTAAGTCGTTATCATTGTATATAGCATGAAGTCTAGCACAGGCTCAGGATCTGCTCTACCAGTTTCAAGAGACCCAAATTAGGACTGGTTCTACGTCTTCTTTTCCTTACTTCGCGCAGTTGTGAAATAAATCATAAAACCTAGGAAAAACGCGACCATACCTGCAAGTAGGGCTAATGTTGTATCACCTCTCTCCTTTGCCTTTTGCATGTTCCTGAGCAATAACTCTCTCAATTCTTTAGCCTCTCCAGGAGGTAAACTTCCTGTACGTTCTAACTTCTGTAAAAGATCTAACTTTCTCTCTTCTATACGTGATTCTTCAGGAGGATCTCTGAATTATGCTGTGTTTTAGATTGCCTCTGCAGACGTTGTATAAGAAGCTCGACAAGAACTTTCATAGGTTGTTCAAGATTTCTCATAAGGATATCCTCAATCCTACCAACTTGTTCTCTCATATCTTCGTAATTAGCCTCTAGTTTAGCAATTTGCTCTCTAATATTCACAACTTCTTTATGAATACTCATAACTTCTCTATGAAATTTCCATAGAAAGCCTGCTATCGTTAAAATGCCTACTAAAGTTCCTAAGGACATCGTTAGGGATACTGTAATAGCTAGATCCACATAGCTAAAGTTCGCAGTGACTTTTAACTTCAGAGCCTTATGACATCCTATCCTTCAGGAAGAGATGCAACAAAGTATTTGAAGAATGGAGTCATGATCCACCTATGAAGCGCAGGAAAGTGAATATTGAGGTTGAGGATCTACCTGTCATAATTGCACCAATAGCAGCGATAGTCATAATGCTCATAGTATGGCTATCATAGAGCAACACTAGTCTAATCCATATGGATACTGGTGAGAAGGCTGCAATTTACTTTGGAATCCTGGGTATAGTCATAATTATCCTGCTAGCACTAGCAAAACTAGGCATACTACCATGAAATGCTAGTAACAATACCTGACAGTCAGGTATTGCGAAACGTTGTGAAACGTTCAACGTGACAATTGGTGTTAATAAGTAGTTGAGCGCATGTTGTTGATAAGATAGTGTATACTGTTCGATATTCGTCGTTTAATTTTGATTGTCGTAGTTGATTATACGAGAGGTGTATGTGAATTACAATGTTCTTCTCAAGTATGTGCTACTGTTATTGTTACCTAATTACGCCGGAGAATACTGTCAGGAAACTGCGAGAAGTACTTGGCTATGTTAGACCTGGAGAACATGTTAGTGTACTTAGTGATAAGAAGAGAAAAGCTCGATTGCTTAAACTAGAGCGTGATTTGCGTAGATGTGGAGACCTGTCCGAACTTAGAGAAGTCAGGCTTGTGACCTGCAAAGATTTCTACAGGTTTCAGCAAGATCCCGAATCAATTAGATACACTTCGAAGAGCTGGCGCTAGACTCTAGGCTTAAGTCAACAACATCGAGACCTATTATTCGTGAAGGTACGGTAACGGACAATGCATTGATATTCTTAAATTAGTCTAGTAGACCATGTTGCTAATCTTCGTAAAGTACGGCATTGTAACGAAGAATACATCAGGTGGATCTAGTCTTGAGGCCCCCCATCCCTCCGCGGGGTACATGCCGGTGTAGCATTAGGTTCCAGTTCCTAGTGACCCCCTGTTCTGAGTCTCTGTCATTCTCTCCTACACTATCCATACTACCCGGCTTCTATACTAACCCCCGCGGAGGTCAGGGGCCTCGATAAAATCTCCATTATCGAGAACTTAAGCCATTGCGTAGACTTTTGGGTAGTCAGTTGTTAAGGCCTTCATCACTGTTTCAGCAAGGATGTCCGT
>JAMOMD010000457.1 GCA_027068725.1 Thermoproteales archaeon
ATAGAAGTCGCAAAGAACGTTAATGGTGTAAGAGAAGTAAAGAATGTGCGAGTAAGAGACTTTGGTCGATACTATGTTGCAGAAGTTGATCTACTACTAGACCCAAGCCTAAGCTTAAGAGAAGCTCACGAGCTTGCACATAAGGTTGAGCACGAGATAAAGAAAAGAATTCCCGAAATACAGCATGTGCACACACATTATGCTCCTGAAGAAAAATCAGATGAAAAGGAGCAGAGACACTAAGACCAGCTTTTGATAACGTTCTCGTACAATAGCCTTCCCTCAGATGCTTGTCTAACATCATAATTTAATCCAAGAATTTTGAACATATAATGTATAAGTCGAGCAATGTTATGAAGCTCCATTCGAGGAAACTGCCTCATAATGGACCTAGCTAAAGATGATATTAAGCAGACTTTTCTACAAATCTCAATAGGCGAAGAAGATATATATGGATATCTTATTGGATCAATAGGAACTTTCACAAATTTATCAATTCCCAAAATGTGCCTAATTATGCGGCGGGATAATAGAGAGGCCGTGTACGGCAAATCACACTTCCAAATAAGTCTCAATTTACTGCTTTCATGTACACTAACCTCATAAAACTCCAACACTCTTGATAATACAGCAATCTCCGAATTAACAAACCGTCTATGAACACAGACCCCTGTAAGGCAAGCTGCCTCGTATATTTGTAGCATTTTACAATCAATATAGAACACAACTACGTTATCCATAGTCAAGACACTTCCACGCTTTCTGAAGTATCTGCAACATAGTCTTATCCTCAGAGCAGAACCCATTCCAGCGAATATATTCTAGACACTTTGACAACAACTCTCTCCTACGCTTAACATCTCTATCAACAACATCCTTTATAGCAACACTGAGACATTTTTTCAAGTTAACTATATTAATACAGGACAATTCTTTCACGTTTGGACTAATGACAAATGTTACAACTTTCTTACCATAAGCTCTGTAAATCTCGCTATCCGTAACGAGCATTTTCACTACTGCAGCATGAGGATTCTCGATCAAATACTCAGACTTGTCGTCGATACTGAGAGGAAACCTTACGACAATTCTCACAATGTTCCTTATCGCAGGAGGAATATCGTCAGGAGAATGCGTTACAAGTAGAAAAAGCCTATTGAAATTTCTCCCAACTCGAACTTGCTCTCCAAGTAGTGTAGTCTCCTCCCTGAGTAATAGATGTGCTTCGTCAATAACAACTATGATATTTCTAGCTCTGCTTTCTGAAAGAGCGAGCAAAAACATGAGCACATATGCAAACCGCTGAACATCAGAAAGAAAAGAAAGATCAATACCTAATGATAGTCCTCTTATCATTCTACTAAAAACCTTCCTAATAACTGGGTGAGTTTCGTTAAGCATCCATATGTTAAAATACCTAAGTCTCCTAGTCAGTGCCTGAATAGCTAGTTTCCTCTCTCTAGTAATAGTATTTTGCTCCTCCTCTTTCAATATCTTTACAAGCTCCCTAAAATTTAACTTCGAATGTTCCTGCTGCGCTCTCTCATACATCTCTAGAAATATTTCCTCCATAGCAGGTGATAAACAATATTTTACATTACCAAACTTCGTTAGTAAAGTCTCATTTATGCAATCTAATATTCGTATCGGATCTCTACAGAAGTCAAATATGTTAATAGGAATTGGACCGTGCACCATTGTCTGTTCTTGAAATGTTCCAATTGTATCGAAAACAACGATATTATAGTCTGTAGTCTTTGTCTTACACAGTGCTTCTTTTATTAAAGTAGTTTTCCCAACACCACTAGTCCCTATTATCATTGCGTGAGAATTATTACGTATCATGAGGTCTATTATACTAATATTGTTCATTGTGTTACTATTACTTTGAGTTTTTCAAGCAAGCTAACAATTAGGTCATTGTTAGAAGTGAAAGCAAATTTTCTTGTTGGAATCTTCCAGAAGGGGATGCCATCTTTATCGAATCTTGTTACGCATATACCTAGCGCTAACTCACTTTTTCTTTTAAGAACTTGAAATATTACTGCATCGCCATTGAATGCGAGGTTCAGTATTAGTGCCGTTAGGTTGTCTACAGTTCTGTAGTATCTATGGTTCTTGTCTAGATTGCTTACAAATGTGATAGGGGTTGCATTCTTGCTGACTCGCACTTCCTCTCTAGCAACTTCGTACATCATGCGTGGTGCAGTGTATAGGTATAGTGTGGGAATACCTCTAGAACATGTTAGTAGAGCATAGTCTCCTATGGTCAGGATTGCCTCTCTAGATCCTGCTGGTACTATTTTCAGTACTTCTCTTCTCTTTCTAATGTATTTATCAATAAATGGCATTTGCCCAGTATTGAAGTGTGTGAAAATATTCCTAAGCTAATGTGTGCACATGATGCGGATGAGAAATTAAGAATTTTCATTAGAACGTCTAGATGAGCGTAATAGACAACATAGAGTGGACAGTTGCACTACTAGGTGCTTCTCTGAACTTAGCATACGGGTTTCTAATGTACATGTCTGGCCCCACGGCAGTCTCCAGGGCTGAGGGTCTAGAACATGTTAAAGATACGATGATTGCAGTTGTGATATTTCTGGTATTTTTATCGCTTTACAATGTAGCAAACGTGATTCTTCATTATATAGGAATATTGATCGGCGTGAATATATCTCCAGATGTTAGTATTGAAGTTTATGTAGAGAAGGCAAGCATATTCTTTGAAAACTTATTCAATTCTATAAAGACACTCCTACTAACGCTATTTTCGGTGTGCACAGTACTAAACATAGTTCCTTACACTTCTCCTGTAGCAGTGTACCTCTCGCAGACTACACAATATCTCCAATGGATGGCTCACTGGGCTCTCATAAACTCCTATATGTTACACGTACTAGCAGTAGTGAGCAGGTACTCGAGGCTCATGGCAAGTATTGGTCTCTGCCTCCTAATACCACGACAGACAAGGCACATCGGATCTCTGCTTACAGCACTTGCACTTGTGCTTCCCTGTCATGTGACAATAATGTACGCATACGTGAGCACATTACACATAGAGATAGTGAACACGCACGTTACCGTGGCAAATGCCGTGAAGATAGCAAAAGACATTGCACTAGGAGGATTTACACTTGGACAAGAATTACAGACGTTTAACATAATGACAGACCTAAGCCTAGCACTACTCGGAGCAGTAACGTATACTATAACAAAGATAGTTGATGGAACAGGACACTATCTGAGAATCTAGCAAGGAAGAAAGAGTTAAAAGACACTCACATCACACGAGAACACGAACACTAAGCCCCGGTAGTATAGCCCGGTCAAGTATGCGGGCCTTTCGAGCCCGTGACCCGGGTTCAAATCCCGGCCGGGGCACCAAAAATTCTTGCGATACTTCTACATTAACGCCACGGTTGTAGATTTTTAGTTTCAGTCTGTCCGAGAACGATAATGTGATGAGGTTTGCTAGTGCTGAATTCGTTTTTAGTGATGAGCCCTCTGCGCAGCTGAGTTTTATTTTTAAACTCGGGCTATGCGTGTGCTGATTAAGCCATGGAGATTTCGAGACTGCGAATACATGTACTAGTCGACAATCTAGTTGTTAACCCTGGAAAGATACTTGGTGAGTGGGGTCTTGCTCTGCTACTAGAACTGGTCTACGAGGATGGATCTGTGCGATATGTACTGTACGACACTGGTCAGAGCGGTACGTGTCTGCTAAATAATGTAGAGCAGATGAGGCTACCACTTGAGAAGGTTACGCACATTGTTCTCAGTCACGGTCACTATGACCATACTGGAGGATTAGTGAAGGTTCTTGAGAAGCTTAACAGTGTTGGTGTGAGACCTCATGTTATTGCTCATCCATCAATATTTGAGAAGAAGCTTGCAGTAAGGAAAGGTGAGATAAGATACATTGGAATACCATTCAAGAGAGAGGAAATTGAGGCAAGATCATGGCTCGTGCTAACGAGAGACCCCGTCAGTGTAGTTCCGGGAGTGTTATTCTCCGGCGAGGTTCTGAGATACGGATATCCTGAATATACACCTGACATGTACGTTGCACATCCTGACGGCAGACTGGTAAGAGACTCCATGAGTGACGATGCTGCACTTATAGTACAGACAAAGAGGGGACTGGTAATAGTGACGGGATGTGGCCACTCAGGTATTCTAAACATAGTAGAACATGCACGAGCATTGACTAAGACTCAGAAGATCTTTGCAATAGTTGGAGGACTTCATCAGGAGCGAGAACCACCAGAGAATATTGAGAAGCTATGCGAAGAACTAGCTAAGAGAGGTGTAGAACTAGTAGTACCACTTCACTGCACAGGCCTGAGAGCAACATCAATAATGTTAAACAAGTTAAAAGAAAGAATCCTACTCGCGGGCGCTGGTTCTTCAATAACAATACTTTCATAATACACAACTTCAAGAGGGCAGGATCATAAATGAGAGTTAGCATTAACGTAGTTGCGAGTCTGTTTAGAACACTACTCACAGTCACGACAATAATGATTGTAACATGTGCAGCATCCATTGCGATAGGTCTAGTTTCTGGACATTTAACTCGAGAAAACTTGAAAATATGCCTATATACTATACTGATTGCAGCACCACTTGCTGGACTATTCTTCTACCTATCTAACAAGCTCGGAGAATACGGTCTATCAACATACTTAGACGCAATATATGTCGTAGTATTGACTTGGTTAATATCACCATTCATATGCATGATACCGTTTATACTATATGGAATGTCGCTATCAAATTCATTATTCGAGGTAATAAGTGGTCTGACAGGTACTGGTCTAACAGTTATTCCTAATATAAGCTCAGCTCCAATAGTTATAAAGTTATGGAGAAGTGTGCTACAGTGGTTTGGCGAAATTGGTATAGTAATTGTGTCAATAGTTTTATTTGCAAGACCTGGCTCTCCAATAACTTATCTATATATTGCAGAAGGAAGAGAGGAGAGAATTAGTGTTACAATATGGCGTAGTGTTAAAATAATGATAAGAATATACATCCTGTACACGATAATAGCATCAATACTTTACATACTGTCAGGTCTTGACCCATTCGACGCGGTCTGTATAGCAATGACAACCATAGCTACGGGAGGATTCTCCCCCTACACCAAGCCTTTCCTACAGATACACATTGCACATTGGTGGCTCTTCTACGTAACTTGCATGATATTCATGTTCTTAGGAGCAATGAACTTCAGAGATCATGCGAGACTATTCACAGGACGATTGAGAGAAGCATTCTCCTACGAGCTCAAGCTATTCATT
>JAMOMD010000458.1 GCA_027068725.1 Thermoproteales archaeon
TCCTTGACGTTCAGTCCAAAATCTCGTATCCTCTCCACTATTGGTATGTACTCTCCGATCTCCTTCAGCTTATACTTCTTCACTCTGCTACGAATATCTAATTCGCTCATGGTAGCTGGCTGACGTGTAAAGCAACGTGACTAATAAGTCAATCTCAACACACCCTCACTCCTTATAACTGGACTAAGCTGACATAAAACACGTGACTACACGAGTGGTGCAGACAGGAGATTCTGTGATTAAAATGTTACAAGAGCTTGAACATGATCTTAAAGAAGGAGATATAGTTCTTGTAGAGAGACTTCCACCAGTAAGGGAAAGTGAAAAGTATAGAGAACATATTCTAAATATATTGAAAGAATTCCATAAGGCCTTCATCTTCGTAAGAATAGTGTTCAGAGACGGCACTAGAAAAGGTTATGCAATAATTATATCAGGAGAGGGAGAACTAGGCGATGTTCCTACAAAAGGAATAGTCGAAGGGTTCGAAGTTATTTATCAAGGCAACGAGAAAATAAAGAGAATATATTCTCCCGTAACATTTGAGGATCCGAAAGAACTTTTGATAAATATTGAAAAGTTTGCGAAACTCTATCACGAAAGTGAAGTTAGAATAATAGAACTAAAGTTCCCAGACGCTTACAGGGAGTACAGTTTACTATACTAAGCATTCGCTAACCTGAGTACGTATCTACAGTAAAGTATATAAGCTATCTACTAGACGCGGTCTCCAATGACAGAGGAATGGGAGTTTCCTGAAGATTGGGAATACGCAGGTGGAGAACCTGAAAAGCTACTTAAGGTAAGAGTAAAGTGCCCTAACTGTGGTGCGCAGTTTGAAATAGAGATAGGAGAATCGTGGTACTCCATGGGCTTCTCAATAAGTTGTCAGAAGTGTGGCCATACCTTCCCAGTTAACATGTATGGCGAAGTGATAGGAGAGGTCAAAAAGAAGAAGTAATATCTGTAGAAATATCTACTGGTTCTTTTTTGTTTATTTAAATCACACTATTACTAAGTCAACAAACTTAGTTCACTATTACTTTCTCTCAATTAACCATTGAGCCATTTCACGTATTTTACTCTCCCAATTTCGAGCTTTTACTATAGCGCTTGCTACGAGAACTCCTCTTGTTCCTAGTTCAATTGCTCGTTTAACATCTTCACCACTTTCGATCCCTGCACCACAAAGTACCGGGACCTCAGGTGCTACAGTACTCACTAGCTTTACCGAGTTTGTTATTAGTTCAGGTCTTTCTCTTGAGACAGCTCTGCCAGTACCTATCAGCTCTGGTGGCTCTACTGCTACAGCATTTGGTTTCAGTACTGCAACCGCTGCCGCTTCCTCACTTGTCGCGGCACAGACAACCGTGAAGAGACCGTACTTTCTGGCTATGTCTAATATTTGCCTAATCTCGTCTAATCGAACACGTTTCTCGCTGTGGTTTACTAATGTCCCTATAGCCCCCGCTTCTTTCACTGCATATGCTGTCACATGGCCAGTGTGTGCTCCTGGTTCGACAGGGTCTATTGCTTGAGCAAATACTGGTATGTCCACACTTTCGGCAACTTTAGCAAGATCTGTATGCTGTGGACAAACTACAATACATACATCAAGTTCTTTAGCTATTTTTTCAGCTGTTTTTGCTAATTCTATTGCTCTTTTACCTGTAGCCTCAGCATAGGTTTTGAAGTTTATTATTAACATGGGAAACTTTAGCTGCACCATGGGTACGTTTTAGTGAATCCCCTAAACTATATTCCAAACTCGTGAGTGAAAAAGATGCTAAATAGTGCGAAGGTAAGTAGAGTCAGATCTCGGCGATCTCAGCACAATAGCTCAGTAAATCCCCTCTTCATCATTCGGCTCTCTTGAGCTCGAGAAAAGATTTAAAAAGCTATGTAAAGTGCTGTGTCTCGAGTAAAGCGGGGGTGCCCGAGCCTGGCCAAAGGGGGCGGGTTGAGGTCCCGCTGGCGAAGGCCTGCGTGGGTTCAAATCCCACCCCCCGCACCAAGCTTAATCATTAACTAACCAGCAGCTTGTCAGGACTTCTGTAGAAGCTTCTAAGCACGGAAAGCTGTTGCCTTATTGGTAAACCCATCATTGATGATAAAGCAGCAGTCCTTAGTGCAAGTTCCTGTTCGTCTATTTTCACATGTTTAGGTACTTTGACGTACTTAACACGACGTACTTTGACATTCGTGCGTACAGAACCTACTTCACGTATGGTGTTTTCACAATGCATAACTACTACTGCGACTTCGTCTAGAATCTTTGAACTTCCAAGCATGTTCTCTAGCCTTATTCTAAGACTCTCGATATCGCTAGCGTGAAATGTTGTGACTCCACCATGCCCAGTTGTGACTGCGTCTATCCAAGTACTAACTTCGCTTCTTGTGCGTACCTCATTTACTATTACATAATCGACTCCTGTTCTTAGCGAGTGAGCAATAAGCTCGCTCTTATCAATATTCCTGACTCCGAGACCGTAAGACCTTCTTTCGAACAGTTTGAGTACATTATGACCAGGCAAGTTCATTTCGTCCACGTCAGCTACTATTGCCTTAAACGTGGCTGGATCGCTATTGAATGCTATAGCATTTGCTAAACTTGTCTTCCCACTCCCCATTGGACCAATGACTAATATTGGAACCTTCAAATCAAACAAGTACCATAGAGTACAAGCCTCCTCAAGCGTTAAGGCGTCTCGCATCACTAACTCAGACAGAGTCCAAGGCTTCCTAGGCAAGATTCGAACATGGATGTACGGCTCAGATACGGGAGGTATGGATATTGTAAATCTCGCATGAAGTTCCCTATCCGTAACGGACATCATGGGCATATACGTTGTTATAGGACATCGAGCACGTTCAGCAACTCTTCTAATAAGATAATGTACGAATTCTCTATATGTCACATCATCGTTAAATAATTTAACTTCGCATAGACCATACTCACAGTGCTCAGCCTGAATACTAGACTCCATTATATAAACATCGGTAATCTTATCATAACATAGTAATGGTGTTAGTACTCCATAGGCTTCAATCCACCGCCTCCATAAAGCCCAAAGAATTTCATATTCAGTATTTGCCCTCTTAGCTACCTTAGATATATATTTTGATATTTTCTTATGAGAGTAATCTACGTAGTATTCATAAAGCTTTTCAATGTCAAGCTCTAAATTATCGATATTAACTTCATCACTAACGCATATAGAGAAGCTATCTCCTATTCTTCTTACTTCTATCTTAGACACTATATTAAACGTCTCAACATTTTCACTCTCAACAAGCTGACCTTGAACCGTGCCTTTTGCAATCAGCATCTGCCGTTCGACTATTGCAAAATGCACAAAAAATACATTGGCAGAGGTGCACAAGGAATGGCGATGCACCTATAGGTGTTTCGCTTCGTACACAGACCTGAAAGTATAGCAAGAGTCGAAATATATTAAACGAGGTAACAAGAGTCAAAAGCTAATGAAGATTAACAAGAAAAATAATACAAAAGAATACCTAACAAGTCTCACAAGACCACCGAGACCCTATAATCCCTCAGTAATAATGCCAGAAGAGCTGTGGAAAAATATCTATGAGAATAATCTAGTAACATTGAAAGGACTAATAGTAGTGGGATGGAGAACAGGTACACTTAAGGAGCTAGCGATACTAAATAGTGTATTCTATAGAGGAACTACGATGATAGATATAATGTCTGCCTTGGGATCTGTACGTAGAAAAAGAGTTCATGTAAAGTTTGTTGGAAGAGAAAGCAGCGAAGTTTCTAAAATATATGCTGAGCATCTAAGACTCAACACTACAATGAGTAATTATTTGCTATCATTATCGATAAAGGGTCTGTACTCCTATGTCAACACGGTTTTACACTACAGAGATTACAGTGCTAATGTAATTGAGAGAGCACGACAAGATAGGCAATACCTAGAGGAGCTATTGAAATCTCTCGTAAGATATCGTATGAAGGTCGATGGCGTAGACAATTTTATGAATAATATCCTGTATGCATCGCGAAGGCTAAATAGGAGAATACAAGCAAAGATAGGCAGACTCTTGTATAAGCTCAATACTATGGATCTAGAGGATGTTGTTAACTCAGTAGTTAACATAATGTTCAACATTAGGCCAAAACTTCTCTGCAAGATGTATTTAGGTATGTACACATCTTTAGGGAGCTAATAATGACAGTGCTAAGTAACGGAACAGATATCTTTGTAAACAAGTTAGTAATACCCTTTCTTAGTACGGCATTTAACATTGTATCAATTCTCGGCGGACTAGCTCTATGGGCGCTCATATTGTGGGGAATAGTCAAAATAGTTGAAGCCAAACTAGGACCAACAGGATGGGCTCGCGCATCAGCACTCACAGGACTTATTGAACATTTCAAGTGGTTCATTATTGGTATAGCAACATTCTACGTGCTTATGTACGTAGTAGCATATCTCATGAACTGGCTTGGAGCCAGCGTAAATCCAGCAGAATTCGTAACTAAGCTACTGCTAGAGATGTTATTTAAGCCTTTTATGATAATATACAAGCAAATAGTAAAGTAGCGCTAGGATTCTATCTAAGACCGTATTAACATGCAATATTCGCAGTATTACTATTTTATAACACTTGCATCAACTATATCTTTGGCAATAATATTAAATAGGCAACGGTCAGTCAAAGAAATTGTAAGACTTGTCATAGTGTCAATACTGTTATACATCGCGATACTTATACTAGAACAATTTCTTCTAGACAAACAAATCGCGAGGCTTCAAGAAAACTATTATGTGTCGGAGCATCACATACTAGAGGCACTTAGCATTGTTTCAAGGATAGGATTCGCCGAGTCCGTTCTATTAGCATTCCTTAACGTTCTGCTATCAATAGTTAGTCTAAATCCGATAGCGTCAGAATTTATTGTTACAGCATTCTATATAAATCCTCTAGAGAAAGTTATTGATCCATTAACAGGGTCAATATTCATAGCATTGTCAATCCTTCAAATACTGTTACTAATCCTTCACGCTATAATTGACATATTGTCTCTATACAGCTTTGTGAAGGAGTTACCTGCCTTAGCTTTTCCGTTATTGGGCAATGATAAGAGTAAGACGTTTGGTATTATCATGCTAACAGCGTACCTGTGCATAACTGCTTGCTGCCTGATAATTAGTGGAGTACACTCACCTTTAGGGAAGGGCAAAATTTTGCAATTAAAGGAGATCTCCCAAAAAGTTTCTGATCTGCTTAATTTGAAGCAATTTAGCCCTAATAGTTACAATATAGTACTTGTTTATTGTAATTCCACGACTCCAGTGGTACTTAACTGTCATGACATCATTGTGCCGTGTCCAGGTAAAGGTCCCATAATTATCAAGAGGAGTGCGAATATACGACGATTGTTCAGTAAGTGCAAAACGTATGTAATGTGGTATAGCGAAAATTCGCATATCTACTCAAGTATTTTAACAGAACATAACGTTACTATAGTTGACCTCGAAGTAGTATCAAGTTTTAGATCTTACAATAAAAATGATGTCAAGTATGTCTACAAGATAGTGCATGTTTCTAATGCTACCATTAGTACAGTGAAACCTGAAAGTAATGCCCTTGAGTTTATTTTGCATAGAGACTATGGTAATGTAAGCACAGTTCAGATAACGTTGACATTACTTGGGCCTTACACTGTTTTAACAAGACTTCCGAGCAACTGCACATGTAGACTGAGCACACGGCATATAGTGCCTATGGGTACCGACTCTATAAAACTGCTAGTAGACTATTATAGTGATATAGCTCACTATTCAGCTATTAATAGATTAAGCAAACCAGTAACACCATCAGAAGTCCCTATGTGGACAGTAAAGATAAGATGTAACACATATGCAAATTCTATTGATATAAAGTTACTGCTAAAGAGTAACATAGTATGGAATGTTCCTCACATAAATGGCACGGCAGTTCCAGCATATGTTAGTAACATAGAGGCAGTAAGTTTAGCACAATCCTTAAGAAATATCGTATCAGGCCTAGTACATACACTTATCGCTGCAACTACCAGCTTCATCCCAACAGTACTGATATTGATGCTAGTATCGTCCTTTGCTCTAGCCGGAACAGTACTTGCAGTGTCAGGCCTGATGTCAGAGGAATCAACAGTAACTCATTTTATTCTCGAATTCGTACATTCACTCGTATACGACTACATATTAGTACTCTATTTCAGAATACTTAGCAAGTTTAGTGTAAGAGCAGTAATTAGGTCTATAAGAAGGGTACTTAACAAGCAAGATTTTGCAATAGAAATAGTCAAACCAGCCAGTGTACTAGACAAGGTATATCGAAGATATGTGCGTGCACATTATATGAGAAGTCTTGCAAGAACAGGTAAATTGGGCATAGAGAAGGTGTATAGAAGTCTGCTAGATGTTCATCATAGAGAGACTCTGGAAGATATCAGAGGATTACCCAGAAAAATTTACGTTAGTTCGCACATTGTGCATCATCTAAATAGCCGTAAAGATGCTGATCATACTGTCAAGAGCATAGTGACAAGTGTTTGTAAAGATAACAAATCAAAAGCACTTCTATATTACTCTCTAGCATCGGCTAATAGGCTAAACATATTAAAACTAAGCCTTACAGTACGTAAAACACCTTCAAGTCTTATACTCGAGATCCTAGATAGAGATCTTCTTAGGTTAACATTAGTAAGACTAAAGCAACGTGATAGTAGGCTCTATTACAGATTGTTAGGTTTTCTTTCAAGAAGTGATTACGGGGAATACTCTTCTCTATTATATAGGTATGAGACCATTGTGTATAAGCTAGTTGGCAGAAGACTAACCTTAGGCCAGATGTACGTGTTCTTAATTAGGGACATTAATGAGTTCTCGAGACTACTGAGTCCAGTTGACAAATACGTTGTAAGAAACTTGCGTAAGTATATCGATACCTACAGTACGCGTGCTTTACTTAGAGAGTATTTGGCAACATTGCGTGAAGTAACAAGAGGAAAAGGACGACTTTTTAGTGAGGAGCTAGCTAAGGTTAGGCTTTTATGTAAACTATACGGTATCGATCTCAAGCTGAGAACTGATGAATCTTCAGCCGGCTGAACACTAATATTGTTATTGAGTGATGAAGATTCTATGCTTTTTAAATTGTTCTCGTATTTAACTTAGACAAATATCACTATGTTTATTCTATCCATGATCTCTCTATAGCGAGATCTTATAGACACATCAGATACCCCCGTTACTTCTGCTATCTCTTTCTGCTTCTTCTTTATGTTAAATATGGTAGTTGCTATGTATATAGCCGATGCAACGACAGTGTATGTCTTTCTTCCACAGGTTATGTGTGCTGCTTGACATTTCTTCACTATGTCCATCACGAGTCTAGCAATGGCTAATCTCGTAGGTCCCTGTATGCCTAGTTTCTCGAGGGTATTGTTAACATATGTCTTCAGTTCGTTATCCGTGACTGTGTGTATGTTAAATAGGGATACTCCAGCTTTCTGAAGGAGCTCTTTGACTCTCAGAATTAGCTTATTAATCCTTCTACGTGAAATATTTAGTTCTTTTTCTATCTCTTTTATTCTAAATCCTAGACCGTGTCTCTTACAAGCTATCCATAGTAGGGCAACTGCAAGTTCTCTAACTCTAAACATTCTTCTATCAATATTCTTTGCTAGTTGCCTGTAGAGAAACACTACATCATCTACTACGACAGATGGAATATTGTATCTCTGAGCAATATTTTTAACAAGTCTCGTTAGGTTTAGCAATGTTCTCTCTTGTGAACTTACTCTAATCCTTCTATTTATCTTGCTTATTCTCTCTAGTAGAGGCGATTGCGTGGCTTTAACATCAATCTCGTCCTGACCAAGGCCCATCTCTGGTGCCTTGATATCTACTCGGTGAACACGCTCTCTTTCCGCAACATCTTCGGGAGCGAATATTCTATATTCTGGCCTAGTGACATCTACTATTCGCTCACTAACTACGGTTCCACATCTAGGACAGACTACTTCGCCCTTAGCATAGTCTACTAGTAGGTATGTATTGCCACAGTAAGGACATGTCGTTATGCTCTCTATGTCCTGCTCCTGAACATGCCTACGCTCACTTACATGTCTACGCGATAGTTTTTCTCTTAGTCTACTGAGAGGGTCACTTCTCTGCTCCTCTTCTGCTTCCTGAACTATCTGCGGCTCTACTTCAGGGTATAGTTTCTCTTCTCCTAGCATAGTCTCACTTTCTTCTGCCCTTTCCTCTGGCTCTCTCTAGATCTAGCACTCTTACGTATACTGGCTTTCCTATTATTTGATTTGGATTTTCTAGTATATTTTTCTCAGGCTTAATTAGGCCGAAGGGGCTCTTGACCGGGCCTATTACATCATATAAAACTCCTACTCTCTTCATAGCATAATCATATACAGTTATGTATAGCGGCGGTACAAATGATAATTTTATAACAAGTTTCTTATCATGCGATATGTGAAGTGCCTCACCTAGTTTCTTCAGAAGCGTAGACATCGACAGCAGTGTAGGTGATCCTCTTAAATAATTGCTTTTGTCGTTGCGTCAGCCTATTTTGGGTGTATATGGAGCACACTTTATCGAATCTACATGGAGAAGAGCAGAAACGCATTTATAGGATCTTGAAGAGCAAGCACGAGCATGGTCAAGCTGCTTAGCTACTATCAGGGAAACGACCTGAAGAAGCCATCAGGAGGCTACCGCCCGAGACCCTACAAGGTCAAGAGGAAGTGTCTAGGTGGAGGACCGCCAACAATGACTAAACTTGGGACAGAGGACAGAATAAAGATTACTAGAGACTACGGAGGTACGAGAAAAGTAAGATTGCTAGAGGCAGCGACAGCCAACGTGTATATACCTGACGAGAAGAGGTGTGTAAAAGTCAAAATTTTGCGAGTCCTGGAGACACCATCGAATCCTGAGCTAGCCAGAAGAGGAGTGATAGTCAAGGGAGCCGTTATTGAGACAGAAATCGGTAAAGCTGTAGTAACTTCGCGTCCAGGTCAGGACGGCGTGATTAACGCTGTATTAGTCGAAAAGAGGGTAACTAAGGAGGAGAGAAAGAAGAAGTAGTGAATGGTTAGGAGAAGAAGGAAGAGCCTAATCATATGGACAGTATTCTTTGATCTCTCGAGACCGCGCTCACTTGGGCGCAAGGTTCCGAAGAATCTCGCTGTTAGAAATCCAACAGTCGAAGAGATTGCGGAGGCTGTTAAGGCGCTAGGTCTCGAATGCGAGATTGTCAAGGATAAGAAGTATCCTCGGACTTGGTATATGGAGACTTGTCAAGGCTATGTTAGAGTATACAAGCCCGCCGATTTTAATGTAGGAAAAGCAAAGCTTCTCAAGTTAATTGCTGAAAAACTAAAGGAACTTAGACAGAAGAGGCAGAGTAGCAGCTAGATGTTCACAGTATTCTTTGTCGGCACAGCAGGAAGTGGAAAAACAACGCTTGTCAGTACGTTTAGTGAATGGTTAGAGAGAGAAGGATACGACGTGGCTATTGTTAATCTAGACCCGGCTGTTGACTACTTACCGTATCTTGCAGATATCGATGTCAGAGATATAGTATCTGCCAGAAAGTTAGCAAAAAAGTATAAACTAGGCCCTAACGCGTCTATTCTCGCTGCAGTAGACTCACTCATAGTAAATGCCGACAAGCTTAGAGAAATGATATTCTCGCTAGGCGCAACCTACATCCTGATAGATACTCCTGGCCAGATGGAGATATTCGCATTTAGAGGATCTGGACCTATGCTAATCTCTAGACTTAGTGCTGAACGTTCAGCTATCGTATTTGTCATAGACTCAGTATATGCACGATCACCTTCAGGATTCGTATCATCTATGTTATTATCTTTGTCTACACAATTTAGATTTAACAAGCCACAGGTTAACGTTCTTAATAAAATAGATCTAATAGACGCTCAAACACTTGAACAAATATTATCGTGGTGCGAAGAGCCAGAAGAACTTCTTAATGCTTTGAAACTTGAAAGTTCTATTAGTACAGAGCAGAAACTAGAACTTGCATTAACCGAAAAAATAACGGAAATAATAGCAACAATAGGCATGACTTCAAGACTAATTCCTGTGTCGGCTAAGACTGGCCAAGGTCTAGACGAGCTCTATAGAGTACTTCATCAAATATACATCGGAGGTCTAGACTACGATTATGTAGAGTAAGAGAACGTATTATTTTTCCCAAGGCCAGAATAAGAAACAGCGTAGTATCATGAGTACATCGAGAAGGTGCATATTCTTCAGGAGTACAAGAGATGGCGATCGTTGCATATTTATCCCACCTGAGGAATGGCGAATAAGAAGATCGAAGTATCTGGAGTACTGTCTATCAGGAGGGAAAAATTGTCCAATACTTATGCAATACTATGCCTTGACAGGAAAATCGGAAGAAGTAGAAAACAAAGCTTAAGTACACTTAAATCAGTGCTAAGATTGTTTTTCAATATATTCCTGTTCTTGTACTTTAGGAAAGTACACTACTAGGCTTTTGTCGGGATTTATAATACAGAGCTTGAGTATACTTTTTAAGAGCTCTACATCCTTTATCTTATGTTTTCTAATCATTACCTTTATTGGTAATGGGATACTTTCGAACTTTTTAGCTATAGATAGAAGACATGAAATAACTTTTTCTATGTCCTGATCTTCATATGGTAACTTTCTGATTTCTATACATATTACTGGATGCTCTTGCTCAAGACCGATACTCTGAGGTTCCTCTCCTAATTCCTGTCTTATTCTATTAAGCTCACTCTCGTCGAGTATAGTTACGTAGTACACATTTTCTTTATTGGCACTTTGTGTAAGTGATGCGGGTTTTATTAGAAGCTCACATTCCTCTATAGCGCCTATCTGTGTGCTAATTCGTGCTTCTATTGTTCTTATTATTGATAAGGCCTTGTCCTCGAGAGTTTTTAATGTTGATTTAAGTCCTGATATTCCATGCTTTGCTTTCTTTGACTTACTCTGTTCTAGTTCTCTTATTCTGTTTATTACATTTCTTTTCAATTCTCTTATCGTGTAGTACGTTGAGAGAAGACTTACAATTTCTTCAGCCATGAAGATGGCTTGACCTCTATTTTATTAGCTCATTTATACCTTGCGCTATACTGGTAGAGGGCTCTGGTGTTTTATGTGGTCTGGCTTTCAGGAACTTCTGTTTCTCGGCTATGGGGCATGTTGCGTCAATGCCGACCTTGCACGTTAATCCTGATTCTGGGTCTATACAAGAGGGATCGAGGGTTGACCCACGTACATAGTTTATTACTACGAGATCGCGATCAGCACGAAATCTCGTAGCAATAGCCCACTCTACATCCGACGGATCATCAACATCTATGTCTTCGTCTACTACGACAACATGCTTAAGCGATGGGTGAGCTGCAAATGCGGCAAGTATCGCATTCTTTGCGTCTCCGTCAGTATTCTTTCTTATTGAGATGACTGCGTGAAGCCAGCCACCACTACCATAGGTCAGACGAACAGCACGGACTTCAGGGACAACATTCTTCACGAACTTCCAGATTTTAGCCTCTTTCTCTATGCCCATGAGAAGCTGATGTTCTCGTAGTCCAGGTACTAGGTAGTGTACAAAATTGTAGCTTCTATCCGCCCTGACTAGGATTTTTTCGACCTTAACAACAGGCTGTAGCCTTACCTCGTCGTATAGCCTAAGTACATCTACGAAAGGACCCTCCTTAGCAACTTCATCACGTAGGATTCTGCCAATGATCACTATCTCTGCATCAACAGGTACAGGCAACACACCGTCGTACATGAACACTTTTGGTGCAGTACCGCACAGAGGTTCTACTAGCCGAAGTTCAAATACTCCGAAAGGTGGAGAACAAGCAGCCGCAAGAAGTAGAACGGGATTTATTGTCCATACAATGGCAACACGCGTATCTTTTCCCTGCTCCCTATTCAATGACCAGATTGTGTATAAATGACGAGGAACTAGCCTAATGACAAGTTTGTCACGATCTAGCACCGACAATCTGTGTATTGAAGCATTGTATACACAAGTACCATCAGGCTTCTCAAGAAGTCCTATAACTACGCCAGATGTCAAGTATGGGCACGGCTCCTGTGGATAATATCTCGCAATAGGTAACTTTCTAAGATCTATCTCAACTTCTTTAAAGTCATGTGTTGATACTTCAATTATATTACCATTACACTTCTCTTCAGCTTCAAGTATTTTACGATATAGCCCCTCGTCAGAGTCCACACCTAGCAAATACATTAGCTTTTGTCTACTGTTAAGCAAGTTTGCTACTCCTATGAAGTTGGGATAATTCTGGAGTTTCTTAAATACTACAACGTATTGCGTATTATCGAATTTCTCGACTATGCTACTTATCTCTAGATCTGTAGATACTGAATTTTCAACAACTATTATGTTGAATTTCTTTGCTAGTTTATCTAATGCTTCTTCTATTTTTAGTGAAGAAAATCTCATTATGATCCACTAGGCTTCTTGGCAGCTTTTGCAGCAGCCTTCTCGGCAGGCTTCTGCTGTACCTCAAATATTGTGTAGTTGCACTTGCCACAGTGCCATCTTGGAACCGGCACCTTGTGATATGCCATGACGCTACCGCAACGTGGGCAGAATCTTCTGAGGAACTTTATTGTCCCCGTGTTATAGTCAACTTCGTACCAGGTATGTGCTCTAGCCTTTACCTGCTTGCCCATTGTGCCCTAGACGTGATTTTTGGGGTTTAAATGCGTTAGTTAGAAGACTATTAGTCCTCCTCGCTCTCTCGCTCTGTCTCGTATAGGTTCTCTAGTAACTGCTTGTGATAGTCCTCCAGCAGCTCACGCTCCTCACTAGTTATCGTGTGCTCTGCTTCACGAGAGATTGCAACACCTGTATGCTTTTCCTCAGCTATCTCTCTCCTCGTCACATATCCACTACGTGTCTGCTCAGTCACCTCTTCCTCATATCCACAGCGTGAACAGCGTAATACCTGCTTATTGCCTTTCTTTGCTGGGATAAGCATAGATTTGCATCTTGGGCAGAACCTCATGAGATCACTCGCACGGATTGTCCTAGCCTCTTAATAAATCTTTTTCAATACATTATCCGAACCTAAGAAATTCTTCTAGCATAAGTGCTTACAGGATCTTAGAATGAAAAATAATGTAGAGTTTCGTTTTTAGTAAGTTCCCGACTTAGAACTCCTCCTCCCACTCCTCCTCGAACTCCTCCCATTCCTCTTCCTCCTCTTCCCAAAGCTCCTCCTCCAGCATCATCAGTGGCAGAACATCAGGCGCCATGACCATGGTCTCGAGTAAGGATTCCGTAGAATTTTAAAGTATTACCACGAACCCATTCCAATGTTCAATCTTGTTGTCTCGACAGGAAGGAGAAAGGAAGGACTTTGCGTAGAGGAGCTTAAGTACGTTGGCGATCTAATAGGCATGCCAATATCAAACACCTGGTTCACAGGATTCGATGGACTCGTCACGGCAAAAGTCGAGGGTGATCCTATCGAGTTCTGTAGGAAACTAAAGGAGCTAGTAGTTAAACAAGAGTACGTTCCAAGATTCATACTGAAGGTAGTTCCAATAATGTGCGTCGTCAATACTGATCTCGAAGAAATTAAGGCTAAGGCAGTAGAGCTAGCACATACATACATTGCAGAGAACGAGACCTACAGAATTGACGTTAGAAAAAGAGGAGTACAGTACCATAGAATGGACATCATTGACCCAATAGCAAAACAGATAAAGAGAAAAGTAAAGCTCGAGAATCCTGACAAGATACTGCATATCGAGATATTTCCCTCGAGAACTGGTCTTGCAGTTTTCAAGGAAGACGACGTTTTCTCTCTACTTCGCGTAACACTTACCTAATACGATCTAGCACAATCTCAGAAACACATTGAAATAAATCAGCAATATCATTGGCATATTCACATAACATTCTTATGTCTGGTATATCTCTAGTACACTTGTAGCATATGCATATATCGACTATAATTTCCTGTAGCTGATTCACGATCTGCCTCAGTAAGTTAATTGCAGTGTTTAAGTCTCTTGATATTACTATTGCAAGAATGTTTCTAATAGGGTAGTAAAATAATTTCTCTAGTGCATCGTCTATTTGAGACGATACAGTTAGTACACATATAATATTGAGCTCTGGTTTTCTAGCAAACTGAGGTCCTCTATGTGCACACCTTAGTCCAACATTTATTGAGTATATGACGTGTTCTTGACTATACACAATACGATCATTTAATAGTAGAATGTATGTATCTTCTAGACTTTTTGATAGTTCATTTAGACTTTTAATGAGGTTATCTACGAATTTTCTATCTACTTCCTTGACTAGTGATATTAGTAGAGGAATTACAAAATATTCTCCTATGTCAAGCTTTATCCGCGCGCATGGAAGAAGGGATGGGCTTATTTTCTCGTACATGTTCATTAGTTGCGAATGATGAGCGGGTTTCCCCTGGATTGATGATGATCTTGCGTTCAAGCTGATCCTAATTTCTCTTCGAAGAAGTTTTCTATTCTTCGTATAGCTTCATCTATTCTGTCCGGTGTCTCTTTAGCAAAGCATAGTCTTACATGGTTTCTACCATATTCTCCAAAGGCTGAACCTGGCACTACTGCTACATGCTTTTCGTGAAGAAGCTTGTGTGCCAGCTCTTCATCATTTATGTTTAGCTTCGTTAGGTAGTTTGATAAGTCTACAAACATGAATAGGCCAGCCTTTGGTTTGAATGTCTTTGCTTCAGGTAAGTACTTTCTTACAGCATTGTATAGGACATCCCTCCTCTCTCTATAGACTGGGAGTACTTCGTTAAGGTACTTTCTCTTGTACTTTGTAACATACAGGTACGCAGCGTACTGTGCCGGTGTTGGTGGATTAAGATTTACGTATTGTATTACTCTACCAAGCTCTTTTGTTACGCTTTCATGAGCTACGACATATCCAATTCGCCATCCTGGCAGTGCTGCGCCCTTGGAGAATGTGTTAAGCGCTATTACGTGCTCTAGGTCTAGGCGAGCTGCGTATACGTGAGAGTCCTCGTAGTATAGTTCTCTATATGCTTCGTCGTATATTAGGTAGAAGTCGTAGTCTACGGCCAGGTCAACGACTAGTTTCACAATTTCCTGATTGGCAACTCTGCCCGTAGGATTATCAGGATTTACGAAGATGAACATCTTAGTTTGTCTAGAAACCGCGTTCTTTATCTGTTCTGGATCTGGGTTAAACTCCTTCTCCACGGAGACTGGTATTGTCTTAACACGTGCCCCAAAGTACTCGAGTAAAGGTCTGTAAAGCAGGTACTCAGGGTCAAATATCACAACTTCGTCTCCCTCGTCGAGAAGTAGCATCAGGATAGCAAGTATCGCTTCTGAGGAACCTGTAGATAAAATTACGTTACTTGCAGAAAGTGATATTCCTGAATCTCGAGAATAGTCTTCTGCAACGGCTTGCCGCACGTCCTCCATTCCTACGGATGGCGTGTACTTGCTGAACTGGAATGGTCTTGATAACATGATGTTTGAGAGTTCTTCTAGAAGTTCTCTAGATGGAGGAAGACCTGGTTGACCTATGTGAAGCTCGTATACGTCATGCCCCTGTTTCTTCACTTTCTCGACTTCTGAGACTAGGAACCTGATCTTAGAGCCGGGAAGCTTCGTGCAGCGTCTCGAGAATGTTCTTACCATTGGTACATACCCGCTCGCTAGAGTATTAGAATATTAGCAGAGGAGAGGCCTGTAGATACTCCTTATAAGTGTGGCATAACCTGAGTCACATATGACAGTTCCAGCCTATGTTGTGGGCATATGCATGGGCTTCATATACGCTGCCTTCCTCGTATGTATAATTGGCACGTTAGCAAAGCTTGGAAGGTACATCCGTGCACCAACACACCTGAGATGGGAACTCTACCCAGTACCTCACGAGAAGGCGTACTTTGCTGTCAGGGATGAGATACCAATGTTGAGAGGATCCTTCGCTCAGTTCTACCATGGAGGACTAGCAGAGGAGCTCAAGGAGATGCTTCCTGAGATGCTTTTCCTGGTAAGAGTGTTCAGGTACAGGAGAAGGATATGGTTCTTCTCACTAGCTATGCATGACGGAATATATCTCATACTTGCGTGGTTTGTGCTGCTACTAATTGATGCAATAACAAGACTTGCAGGAATTCCAGTATACGCATTTTCGCCAAATCCGTGGGGCGCATTTATTGCATGGCTCACAATAATTACAGGAATCGTGGGAGGCTTCGCAATCGCTGTAGGCACAGTAGGCCTGTTCATATTTAGACTAGCTGACAGAGGAATGAGAGAGTATGCAACGTTCAGAGAGTACTTCAACCTCGCGTTCATATTCACGGTAGTGATCACAGCACTTGTAGCAGTATGCACATACGTGTGGAACTACATGTGCGCTAACGGCTTCACGTTCAAGAACTTGGTAGACGCACTCTTCGGCAACCATCAGGGAGTCTTCTATGAGGCAATGATGCAGATGCTTGCACTGATAACATTTGACCCATCTAAGCTTGCCGGATTAACCTTCGTGACAAGTCCACTAATGTTAGCACACCAGATACTGTTCTGCCTATTCTTGCTATACTATCCATTCAGCAAAATGGTTCACGGACCTGCAAAGTACGTGTCATACCACCTAGTGAACTGGGACGACAAGCCTCATCAGGAAGGACCACTGCACTACAACTACTGGGGCATAATTAAGATTAAGGAGCGCTAAGTCTGAAACTATGAGCATGTCTTCAGAAGAGAAGAAAGTTTCCGAACTTCCCGGAACACCTCCAGGCGCAAAGAGACGCAGAGTTCTCGGTATAGGACTCTTCACAGAGGATGAGTACGTTAAGTATAAGCAGACTGTACCTCCAACACTTAAGGATGTTGACCTGTCGCTAGATGGATACTCGGCTCTTGGACTTCCTGAGAACGTTCCTCCAGAGAAGGAGAAGGAGTGGAAGGAGAAGTTCCTGTCAGGTCTCAAGAAGCTTCTAGACCCAGAGAAGAACTGGACATTCTACAGACCATTCATCCTGACATGGGAGTACTGTGCAAGATGTCAGACATGTGCTGAAGCTTGTCCAATATACCTGGCGAGCGGTAAGAAGGAGATATACAGACCAACCTATAGGCTCGAGATTCTACAGAGAATTTACAGGAGATACTTCACGTGGTATGGAAAGATACCGTTCTTACGCAAGTTAATGAAGGCAGATATCGAGCTCGATGCTCGAGTCATTAAGCAGCTTGCTGAGTTATCCTATAGATGTACACAGTGTAGAAGATGTGCACTGTACTGTCCACTTGGTCTAGATCAGGGTCTCGTTGATAGAGAGATCAGAAAGCTATTCAGCCAAGAGCTTGGTATACATGCTAAGGAACTTCACGAGCTAGGCACTGAGCAGCAACTGAGAGTAGGCTCATCCACTGGAATGACACCTAAGGCATTCCTGAAGATTGTGAAGTTCCTTGAGGAGATGATACGAGAGAAGACGGGACTTAACATTAAGATTCCAGTAGATGAGAAAGGTGCAGACTACCTGCTCATACACAACGCAGGAGAGTACCTCTCATGGCCTGAGAACCCGGCAGCATTTGCAATATTGTTCGAGCTTGCTGGAGTAAGTTACACACTATCAAGTGAGCCTGTAGGCTATGATGCTGTCAACTATGGAGTATGGTACAACGACATACAGCTATACAAGGTAGCTAAGAAGCACTTTGAGATCGCGAGAAAGCTCGAGGTTAAGGCTATACTAATAGGAGAGTGTGGACACGCTTGGAAGGCTATTCTGACCGCAGAGAGAGTCATACCAAAGGAGGAGAGAGTACCCTTCACGGACGTCCTGATAGTAATGGACGACATTATTAGAAGAAAGAAGCTCAACCTTGACCCGAATAGGAACAACTTCCCAGTAACACTACACGACCCATGCAACAAGGCTAGAAAGGGAGGAATAGTCGAGGAGCCACGTAGAATAATCCGTGCAGTCGTTCCTGAAGAACAGTTCAGAGAGATGGAGCCACATGGCTACTATAACTACTGCTGTGGCGGTGGTTCAGGATTTGCAATAATGCATCCATACAACTTCGATGAATGGAAGATGAAGTACGCAAGCTACTACAAGGTCAAGCAGATACTTGAGGCCTTCAAGGATGTCCTACACAAGGACGTTCCAAAGTACGTATGTGCACCATGCAGTAACTGTAAGGGCGAGCTCAGAGACATGATCGCTTACTATGGACTCTGGGAGAAGTACAAGATAACGTATGGAGGCCTTGTGGAGCTCGTAGTAAATGCAATAGCAGACATACCACCATTCCTTGAGCTAGAGTTCCACTAAACTAACATATCCTCTTAACATAAGCACTTTTCCAAAATTGTTAACAATATTCTAAAGTTCCTACAATAGTTTTTGAATGATGTTCTCCATGTTTACTATAAACTTATCATCTATTCCTCAAGACTTGCGTAGAGTTTTGCTTGAGATTATAGCTACAGATGGTGCCAGGGAGCGCAAGGTTGAAATTATTGTTAGGATGTTGTTTGAGAGAGGAATTTTGAACATTCGTAAGAGGTTTGTTGATTATATTTTAAGACCAGCTGATGATAATGCTAGAAGGGATTTCGAAAAGATGTTCGAGGTACATGGCGAGAGTGAACTCTGTCTATTTTGTGAGAGCTTTCCTGAAAAGTGTGAGCTAGTGTTACTTTAGGTAATTGTCTTAAGTACCCCTTTGTTAACTGTCGTTACGTGCAGACGACGGATGTTGTAATAGTAGGATTCGTCAGGTTACCTATAGGAAAGTTTGGTGGAGCTTACAGGAACGTTAAGCCTCAATACCTAGCAGCTGAGTGCATAAAGAAGCTTCTGGACAGAGTAGGCATTGAGGGAAAGCTTGTTGATGAGGTTATCATTGGCTGTGCCCTTCAGGGTGGGTTCGGTCAGAATATTGCAAGACAAGCAGCATTACTTGCCGGTCTACCTGTTACCGTCGGAGCATACGTTGTAAATAGGGTATGCTCGTCAGGTATGCAGGCAGTATTTGAAGCTTGTAGACAGCTGAAACTTGGAGAAGCAAGACTAATCATAGCAGGTGGAGTCGAGTCCATGAGCACATGCCCACTTGCTATAACACACGAAGCCAGATGGGGCATTAAACACTGTGTTCTCAAGAAGCAGGAAATCATTGACCTGATGGTACACGATGGTCTTCTCGATCCCATGACCATGATGCTGATGGGACAAGAAGCTGACAAAGTTGCTAGAGAACATGGCGTGCCTAGAGAGCTCTTGGACTGGATAGCATTTGAAAGTCATAGACGTGCATGGAAGGCTACTGAAGGTAAGCTATTCGTTGACATGGAACCTGTTGACATGCATGTAGGTTGCGAACATGTTGTTCTTGACCATGATGAGGGCATAAGACCTGATACTACACTAGAAAAACTTGCAAAACTTAAGCCCGTATTCACGCCAGAGGGACCGCACACAGCAGGAAATTCCTCACAGCTAAGTGATGGTGCAGCAATGCTTCTCCTAACAACTTATGATACGGCGAAGGAGCTTGGTCTTAGACCAATTGCGAGAGTAATAGCCTATGACTGGGTAGCTGTTGATACTTGGAGATTTACTGAGGCTCCCGTCTACGTTATTGAAAAGATGTTGAAGAAGCTTGGATGGACTGTGAATGATGTTGACGTGTTCGAGGTAAATGAGGCGTTTGCTGTTGTTCCTGCATTAGTAAACAAGTATCTTGATGTACCGTTCGAGAAAATGAACATACTTGGAGGAGCAATAGCGCTAGGACATCCCCTCGGTGCAACAGGAGCCAGAATAATAACTACGCTAATAGCAGCACTGAAGGCCTGTGGAGGAAAGAGAGGAATAGCAGCTTTATGTCATGGAACAGGTGGAGCAACAGGAATAGCAATAGAACTCTTGTAAGGTATTTATTCGACCTTTCTTCTGAATTTTGCTAGAATACTCTCGAAGACTAATTTCGTAACGCTGACGAAGCTATTGAGATCAACTTTTGCTGCCATATCGAGTAGCTGGTCTAGATTACTCCTAACTTGATTCTTAACATTTTCGAATGCCGATAGACCATACTCTATGAACTTCCTTACAAGCTTCTGTGCATACTTACTCTTTATTCTTTCAACGAACTTGTCTAGTACAAACTTTGTGAATTTTATATTATGCTCTAGCGTCTCGTATAGTATCTCTCTGTAAATATCGTATTTTAGTATCTCAGGTTTTGCAAAGTTCTCATGTTCAAGCATTGAATGACCCATCGGTACGAAGAATAGTGGAAATATCCAACACCTGTACTTGTCTAATCTCTTTATCAGCTCTAGCGTTGCCTTAGCATCATCCTCAGTCTCTTCAGGAAGACCTAGGATCAGCGTATAGCACGGGTACCAGTAGTTCCTATTCATTATCTCTGTTGATTCTTCCGCAATCTCGTGCCAATCCTCTACCCTCCATGGAGCAGCCTTACCTGCCATGTACTTCTTGAGAAGACGCACACTCCCAGTCTCTAGACCAACCTGTGGGAAAGCAAAGTTCTTGAAATGCTCATTTTCTCGAGACCACTCCTCAACTATGTCTGGTGCCTGTTTCACAGCTGCTAATGAGACATGGCAGAAGTCTGCTCTAACAGAGCACTCTTTGACGACCTTGAGCAATTTTCTAAGTGCCTCCTTGTTCACGCGTACTCCTTTTGCACCATAGAGAAGACCATCTTCTGTGACTAGGCTCATTGCTCTGTATCCTGCGCGCTTGTTAACCTCAATTTCCTGACGTATGATATCGAGAGGTATTGATCTGAAGTTGAACATTGTTGGATTGCAGAATCGACATCTTCGTGGACATCCACGTGTTATTTGTACCATCCCGCCTCTTGCTGGGTTTAGTATTGGCGGTATGAGTTCTAGTGGTACAGATCCGCCATCTAACTCTCCAGAGATATCCTCGCCCTCGAGTATGAGCTTACATACTTCAGGAAATATTAGCTCTCCTTCCCCATGTATTAGGAGGTCTATTCCGAATTTCCTGTATATGTCACGTATCTGCCATGTTCCAGGACCTCCTACAACAATTTTGAAATTGTACTTCTCCTTAAGCTTCCTGACCTTGTCCATCAGCTTCAGGAATAGGGTCTTTGTCCAAGTATCACCTCCTCCAAAGAGTACTCGCAGCGTGTAGCTAACTGGTGCTAGTCCCATGGGGTCGAGAACATGTATTGCAACGATCCTAGTCTCCTCATTGACAACTTTTGGCAAGTTCTCGGGAGTCGTTATTACGAAATCCTCTATTGGAGAGAAGCCTCGCATTATGAGAGCAGCCTCAAGCTTGCGCAGAGCATAGGGTGCAACATTTACCCACCCTGTCTTCTTATCAACTCTCAGACGTGGAGCGATGAACTTGTCTACTAGGAACTTCGGAATTAGACGCTTAGGTAAGCAGAGCAGGAAGCCCAGGGCGTTGAAGTCGCTGTAGTTGGTCATTGTTGCTCGATCGGATGTGATTACTATCTTGTAATGAGGCATCGTAGGTCAGTCGATAGATATATTATGTGCGAGGACTAATACGACCTTCTCCTTGAGAACTAGAGGCGACGAGAAGGAAAGATAATTAAACAGCGTGGCAGACTACTACATGCGTCGTACAAAAATAATTGCAACAATTGGACCTGCAACAAACGATCTTAATACTGTTATAAAGCTCGCAAGAGAAGGCGTTGATATATTTAGAGTAAACTACTCGCATGGCAATGCAGACCAGTGGCGACAAGCAATAACATTTGTTAGACAGGCAGAAGAGAAGCTTGGCAAGCCTCTTCCTGTCATTGGCGATCTTCAAGGACCAACAGTGAGAACAGGAAAGCTAGACTCTCCATTTCAGGTAAGGCGAGGAGATACAGTATACCTGAAGTTGTCTGAGACAGGCACAGCTGAAAAGAAAGAGATACCGATACCTAACAGGAAGGTATTCGAACTTATCGAAGAAGGAGATATTGTTGTACTAGGCGCAGGCGCGGTATGGCTCAGGG
>JAMOMD010000459.1 GCA_027068725.1 Thermoproteales archaeon
AATACTGGCTATAGTATTCTACGATCTTTCCTGTCTGTATGTTCCACATTCCTACTAGCTTCCATGTGCATCCTCCTGGTGTTGGTATTACTGCGTAGATGTTGTAGTTTGCACCCATTCTGTCGTGGTCTGCGTCTAGCTTTATTATTCCTGTCAGTGCTCCCTTACCCCATAGTGATCCTGTTACCCACGGTCCTACTAGGTTGCCCTTCTTTGTTGGTATTGGCTTGCCCTCACTGTAGTATAGTGCAACTTCTGGTAGTATCTTGTTGATGTACGTTGTGTTCAGTGTTCCGAGATCTAGGTATGATTTCAGTGCTGCAAGTGCTGCAACCCATACCGCGTCATACTCTATTGATGCGTACTCCCATGTTCCTATGACTCCTGGATGCTCCTTCTGTACTCTCTCCTTTAGCCAGAGCATTCTCTTCTCTGGTAGACCTACGACTGTTGATAGTAGTCTAACCTTGACTGCTACTGGACATACGTGGAGTACTGCTGGGCTTCCTGCAAAGCCGTCACAGCCTAGCCATAGTACCTTCATCAGGTCTGCGTACTGTGATGCTGTTGATAGGATGTATGCTATCTCGTCAAACGTTATTGCCTCGACAGCGATGTGGTCGTATCCGTACTCTGAGGCGAATCTGCTTACACAGGACGCGAGCTTTGATACATAGCTTGCGTATGTGCTTGCTGTTGTTGGGTACTCAATAGCGTAGTACTTTATGCCGTACTTCTCTAGGTTCATTGTCAGGTACTTCTCTAGACCCTGACCCCACGTGTCACCTCTGTAAATTATGCACACTGCCTTGATTCCTAGATCCTTGATTATTGTTGCTAGTGCCTTGCTCTGCCACATGTCAGGTGGAGCAAATCTGAACACGTATGGCTTAGGCTTGTGTAGTGACATTGCTGTGGAGGACTGTGATATTACGATGATGTGGTTCTCCTCAGCTAGTGTGTAGATTGCTGATAGTGCTAGGCTGCTCATTGGTCCGATGATTATCTTGACTCCCATGCTCTTGAGTGCCTCAAATCCGCTAATTGCGCCCTGTCTCGAGGTCTTTGTGTCCTCGAAGACTGGTCTGAACCTGTATGGCAGTCCTGCTGTTCTTAGCCAGTTGTTTATGTCATTTATGGCCATCTCTGCGACGTACTTGTTAAGGATACCGTCACTTGATAGACTACCTGAGAGTGGTAGTAAGAAGCCTATCGTTATTACGGTAACTTTCTGAGCAGGCTTCTTTGCTGGCGGCTTAGTTGTCTGCGTGACATTTGCTGAAGGGGCTGAGGGGGCGGATGGCTTAGTTGCCGTGGTCGTCTTCTTTGGTAGTGCAAGTATCGCTGCAGCGCATATGACAATTATGGCTATCACTACGCCTGCTATGATCGCTCCTGCCTTTTTGCTGACCATGTTCCCCACTTCTCGGCAATGGGGAAAGGTTTAAACGATTATCGTTAGATTGTTGACGGACAAGTGCGTTATTAGACACATATGTTCAGTGCGCACCATGACGAGAGCGAGATACTGGATAGAGTACATTAGTGAATAATATTTAAAAGCAGGGCGCAAAGCCACGTTAAAAATTGTGGTAAGTCCCTTCATTGTTCAAGCAATAAGCTATGCTAACATAGTCACTTTGCTCACTCTTAGCCTAACGCTGACCTACCTGACGACTAAGGTTCCAAACTTCATGCAGGGCACTTACGCGATGGTTGGAGTCTACGTTGCTGCAGTAATCATAACGATGCTGAGCAGCAAGTTTCCCTACTACATTGTCATGCCTCTAGCATTCGTGTGTGCAAGTCTTGTTGGTGCAGTTGTAGGCATTGCAACCTACTACATAATAATAAAGCCACTGATCGTGCGTGGCGCATCGACGCTCATGTTAATGATTGCAACATTCACAGGAGACTTCATACTATGTGGAATACTGTACGTTCTCGCTGACATTCTCGTGAACTACAATGTTCCTTACATGATTGGTCTCGCATTCACTAATTACTCACTCATGCTTGGACAATCGATGCCTCTCATACTATCGCTGCTCTCGGTAATAGCACTGTATGTGATACTGTACATAATACTATATCACACAAAGTTTGGAGTATCAGTAAGAGCAGCAGTAGAGAACCCAGCACTTGCTCAGACCATAGGTGTGAACCTTGAGAGAGTTAGACTGTTCTCCTGGATTCTCTCTGGCATGGTGTCAGCATATGCAGGTGTCATATGGCCCTTCATTCCTGGCGTAGGAATATCAAGCCCAACGTACGGCTCCATGCAGCTACCACTAATCTTCGCAGCATTCATAATTGGAGGAATTGAAAGCCTCGTAGGGTCAGTAATAGGTGGCTACATAGTTGGCATATCTCAGACTCTGCTCACTGTACTTACAGGACAGACAGTGTATGGCTTCGTATTTCCACTAGCAGTTATGACAGTGCTGTTACTAGTATGTCCAAGAGGCATAGGTGAACTAATTGAAACACTGATAATCTCTAGAAGATCCCTGAAGAAGGTGTGACCATGGCAAGCATAATACCGTTCCTAGAGTACTTATCCATAATATTTGGAATATACCTGCTAGTATCTATTGGTCTCAACATCGAGGTTGGCTACGCTGGAATACCTGACTTTGGTAAAGCACTATCCTTCGGCATTGGCATGCTCGCAGTCTACCCAATATTCTACAAGTTCCTAGGACCAGCAAGTACAAATCCTGTAACTTCCATAATGATGCTAATAGCAATACTCGTAGTTAGCTTCCTCATAGGCTTCTTAGTCGGCTTCGTAGTTACAGTACCAGCAGTAAGATTACGCGAGGACTACCTAGCCATGTACCTGCTTGGCGTTGCTGTGATCGTAATATGGATACTCCACTACAATGTGTTCGTATGTCCAGCAACAGGTAACTACTTCATAACAATTCCAAACCTGTTTGCGTGGGCTGGCTCAGCAGTTGATAAAGCATGGGCCCTAACCGTAATAATAGTCGCAATAGCAACACTGCTAATCTGCCAGAAACTATGCTCCTCACCATTTGGCAGAATTCTGAAAGCTATAAGAGAGAACGAGATGGTCGTCGAGACCTACGGAAGAAACGTCATATTATTCAAACTTATAGCAATGGGAATCGGATCAGGAATAACTGCAATGGCAGGGGCACTCTACGTTCTCTGGCAGTCCTGCGTATCTATAGGCGTGAACGCACAGCTATACTGGACATTCATACCATGGTTAATAATACTACTTGGAGGATTAGGAAACCTATACGGCACATTAATAGGATCATTCATATTTGCACTACTAGACTGCACACTAAGAACATACCTAAACACATTCACATTACCATTCGGAATACCTGTATCACACGTATTACTATGGATAGGATTCGGCGTAACAATGCTAATAATACTAATATTCAGACCAGAAGGAGTAATACCAGAGAAGCCAATATTCACAAAACCAATAAGAAAACTAAAAGCACTCAAAAAACAGAAAGAATCTCAGAAGCAATAACATTTAATCTATCGAATCTTTCTCTAACTATTTCCGAATTTGAAATAACTTAGTGGGAGAAAAATTCAGAATAGAGATCTAAATCATTTAGTGTCCTTTGGAGCCCCGGCCGGGATTTGAACCCGGGACCTGCCGCTTACGAGGCGGCCGCTCTGACCGGGCTGAGCTACCGGGGCTGCTTCTCGCACGCCTCTTAAGTATAGGACTTTTTAACTCTTACTCTCGCAGAGAAATGTTTATTAAGGCTTTGTGTGGGCTGTTGTTTCGAGGGTCGGCTGCGGCCCCGTAGCTCAGCCTGGATAGAGCGGCGGCCTCCTACCTCCGTCTGGAGGGAGATAGCCGTAGGTCCCGGGTTCAAATCCCGGCGGGGCCGCCAGGCAAAAACAAAAAACAGGGTTCATTATAATCAAATTCCTAATTAGGTAATCTGAAAAAGTTTTTCGACTCATTCTAATATTTAGGAAGACACTGTCAAGACTAGTTATTCTAATCCAAGGAACTTTCTCAGACTTTCTGTTCTCGGTTTTTCTAATACTTCATCTGCATATCCTGCCTCAATTACTCTTCCATTTTCGAAAAATATTACATATTCTGCGAGCCTCTTTGCCTGTTCTATCGAATGCGTTACAAAGACTATGGATACTCTGTCTTTTAGTTTCATTATCGTTGATTCTATTATTCTAGTTGACTCAGGATCTAGATGCGATGTTGGCTCGTCGAGTAGCAGAACTTCAGGATCGAGTGCGAGTGCACGAGCTATTGCAAGTCTCTGAATTTGGCCTCCTGATAGGCTTGATGCGGGCATGTGTAGTCTATCTTTTACTTCTTCCCACAAGTTTGCTAGCTTTAATGCTTCCTCAACTTTTTGTTGAATTTTCTTTTTATCTGAAATCTTTTTCACAGACTTTAGAAAGTATGCTATATTGTCGTATATCGACATTGGCAGCGCTATTGGTCGTTGAAGCACCATTACTACTCTTGATCGAAGGTTCTGCGCATCCATTCTGAATATGTCCTGATCTCTTAGGTAAACCTCTCCGTTAACTACGGCTCTATAAATCTCAATAACTCTGTTAAGAACTCTCAGGAATGTTGATTTTCCTGAACCTGATCTACCCATTATGACTGTCAGCGTTCTCTCTGGTATGTCTACGCTTACGTCTTTGAGTACATGTATGAGGTTTCTGCCCTGTCTATACCAGACGTTCAGTTTACGTATCCTAAAGAGCGGTTTCGCCACGTTTCCGCAAGCTTTGTTCATCTTTTAAGATTAACTAAACATAGAGTAACGTGCCATATATAGCCTATATAGACTTGCATGTGAAAATATATAGACAAGCGATCGAAATAAAACACCTATAGGAATGTTGGTACAGTGACAGCGTGATACTTAAATTATGACTTCAGCTATTGAGCGCGATGAGCAGGAAGATCGTTATCTCTATAGCAATAGTCATCATAGCCGTAATATGCGCTGCTGCAGCAGTACTACTTCACACACCCTCAACTTCGAGACCGACAGGTGCAAAGACTAACGTCACAACTACCACAACTGCAACTACCAAGAGTACGGTAATACTAAACATTGGAGGTGCAACATTTCCTGCAATTCAGTTCTTGTCTGAGTGGATACCTAAGTTCAGGCAGAAGTATCATATAGAGGTCGAGTACTCGCAGGTTGGCAGTGGTGCAGGAATTGCAGGCTTCTTGAGTGGACTATACGACATTGCTCTACACGATCCACCAATGCCAAGTTACGATTGGGAGAAAGCAGTCCAGGAGTACGGTCCCATTCTCGAGTGTCCTGACGTTGTTGGCTCAGTAGCCATAATATACAACATACCAGGGCTGAGAGGAACCCTAAATCTCACAGGTCCGCTTCTGGCAGATATATTTCTAGGAAAAATAACTAACTGGTGTAACAGGAAGATACTCAAGTACAATCCAGGACTAGTTCCAATATGCGAGAAGAATAATTTCAATATTCCAATAAGAGTAGTCGTACGTGCAGAAGCAAGTGGCACAACTTACATATTCACAACGTATCTTAGCTTAGTATCAAAGGACTTTAACGAAACTATAGGACCAAGCTTCTTACCTGACTGGGAGAGTGCTTGGATGAAGTATGCTCATACGATAATTGGAGAGAAGGCAAAGAGAAATGCAGGTGTTGCATTAACAGTCATGCAGACAAAATGGTCGATAGGCTATGTCGAGTGGTCGTATGCTGTGAATAAGCATCTACCTGTTGCAGCTCTACAGAATCCACTTGGCCAGTTTGTGAAGCCTACAGCTGAGACAATAATGAACGCTCTTGAGGGTGCGATAAAGATGGGTGTACTGAAGAAGTTTAATCCACTTGCAGATCTTGCAAAGCTGGGCGTTGTGAAGTACTTCCTGAATGTTCCTGCAAAGGATGCCTATCCCATAGTCTCGTTCTCGTTCCTGACAGTGAGATTGCACTATCCAAGGTCTGAGCTGAGTAAGGCACTTGCAATATACTACTTCCTGAAGTTCATATGGATAGAGGATCCACACTACGTGAAGGGATACCTACCTGTGCCTAAAGAGATAAGAGAACTATGCTTTAACGCGCTGAGACAGCACATGATGGTGGGTAATGAGCCAATAACAAAATTTGCAAAGAACTAAAAGTATCACTGAAAAACCTCGTACATTACGAAGAAGGTCGTCATGAAAACAAGGCTCGCATCATTTCTCTTAACAATTCCCGCACTAGTCTCTCTTGGTCTAGTACTCTACTTTTTGCTAACTCTCGTAGTGTACTCTATACCAGCCTTTGCCACAGGAAGTGTCATAACGTACCCACCATCTCTACCCTCTATCTATGGCTCAATCGTGATCTCGGTCATTGCAGTGATACTAGCAGCAATATTCTCGATATCTCTTGCAATTGTCATAAACGAGTTCCTTCCCCCTGTGCTAGATGACATAGTATCTACACTGATAGACATGATGGCTGCGTTTCCAACAGTGATATTTGGTCTATGGGGACTTCTCGTGTTCTCACCATACTTCAGGAAATACGTGGAGTACCCACTCTACAAGTACCTAGGCTTTCTACCACCTTTCTCCTACCCGCCAGTAGAGCCTAAATCTGCTCTACTGACAGGCGTCGTGCTAGGCATTATGGTGACACCATTTGCGACAGCCGTAATAAGAGAAGCCTACAGGGCAGTGCCGATCGAGATTAGAGAGACTGTGTTATCTCTAGGTGGAGGAAAGTGGGAGATTGTTAAGATAACGCTATCCTACATTAAAGAAGCAATAATAGGCGGATTAACGCTAAGCTTCGGAAAAGCAATAGGTGAGACAGCTGCTGTAGCTATACTGATAGGCGGTGTAAGCTGGTTCTGTCCACTAACAGCGCCCTGTAATGCTATTCCTGCACTAATTGCAAATCGCATACAGTATGCAATGATGAAACCTGAGCTTATTCATGTATTTGCTGCACTTGCACTGATATTGTTTGCACTTGGAAGCGGACTTCTATTTATTGTTAAAAAGATAATTAGAGGAGCGAGAATATGAGATTCAAAGATATCATTCTAGCAATCGCTACAGGAATATTATCGGCACTGCTCCTGTTAATAATAATGTGGATGCTAGTTGATATATTTATTAAAGGCGCAGAGCCATTCCTTGTAGAAGGTCTCAAGGTACTTGTAGCAAATCCTGTACTCTCACCAACAGCCAAGACGTATGGAGGTATAGGCCCAATGCTGTATGGTACCTTCCTGATTGTTGGATTTAGTGTACTAATGGGATTACCAATAGGCTTCTTTACTGGACTATACCTGTACGAGAAGGAGGATAGTAAGTTTGCAAAAATATGCAGATCCTTCCTTGATATGCTTGTTGAGGCACCTACAATATGTTACGGCGTTGTTGTATACTTCACACTAGTACTATTAACAAGGACAGAAGCTGCGATATTTAGCTCTCTATGCTTGACCTTCATTCTGGTACCCTATATTGCTATTCAGACATGTGATGTACTGAAGACACTGCCGCCAGAGCTTAAGGAGACGTGCTACTCGCTTGGTTTAGGCACATGGAGAACGTTGTGGGTCCTGATAAGGGCATGCTCGAGAGCTCTCGTAGCGAACATAATGGTGAGTATAGCTAGAATACTTGGAGAGACAGGTCCGCTCCTGATAACAGCTCTACAAGTAGCTTACTGGGGTCCATGGATATTTGAACCATTTACAAGAAATGCGCCAGCACTAACAACATTCATTTATTTCGCAGCTTTCAGCCCATTCTCAAACATTGAAGCTCTTGGCTGGGCTGCATGTCTCGTATTGACACTAATAACGTTGACATTATTTGTAATTGCTAGAATAATAATGAGAAGTAGATAACACAAAGTTTTTCGAAACTAAGGTTTCACTCTTCTTATATCTCTTGGGAACGGAACTGCATCTCTTATATGATCTAGACCACATATCCACATAACTAATCTATCAACTCCTAATCCAAAGCCAGCGTGAGGCACAGAACCATACTTTCTTAAGTCAATGTACCAGTAGTAGTCCTCTGGTCGTAATCCAAACTTCTTTATCTTTCTAACAAGCTCATCAGGATCCTCAATTCTCTCACCACCTCCAATAATTTCTCCATATCCTTCAGGAGCTAGCACATCGACTGACAATGTTCTCTTTGGATCCTGTGGATCGTTCTTATGATAGAATGCCTTAACTTCTTCAGGAAATCCATAGAGGTGTATGGGTGTGTCAAATTTCTGCATAAGAGCACGTTCCTCATCGGCGCCCAGATCGTCACCCCACTTTACGTTGAAGCCCATTTTCTGCAACATCTCTATAGCCTCATCATATAACACTCGTGGAAATGGTGGCTTTACTCTCTCTAACTTCTCAGTATCGCGTCCTAGTATAGACAACTCTTCGAGTCTCTCATCAAGCACCTTCCTGACAACGTGAGTTATCAGCTCTTCACACACGTTCATCACATCATGCAATCTTGCCCAAGCCATCTCAGCTTCTGCATGCCAAAACTCTGTGAGATGACGTCGAGTCCTCGATGGTTCAGCGCGAAAACTTGGTGCGACAGTGTACACCTTCTCTAGTGAGTATATTAGTGCCTCAAGATAGAACTGTGCACTCTGCGTCAAGTACACGTCTTCTCTATCAAAGTACTTTACTGGGAACAGTGTTGCTCCTCCTTCAACTGCAGCAGATACAAATATTGGACACTGAACTTCGTAGAAGCCTCTACTTCTGAAGTACTCGTGAATTGCCTCAAACACGGTGTGTCTTATCCTTAGCACGGCCCACATCTTTCTGCTTCTGATCCATAGATGCCTAACATCGAGCAAATACTCACTATCTGCCTGTGCCGCAGATGGATTAATTGGAAATGGCTCACCAACAAAGAACCAGATTACATCACTTACATGGACCTCCTTCCCTCCAGGTGCTCTCTGCTCTTCCTTAACAACTCCCTTAACAATTATAGACGACTCAATGTTTAGCTTAGCTGCAATATCGTACACCTCTGGACGATCCTTAGCAAAAACTAGCTGAACAACACCTTCACCATCTCTAAGTAGGACAAATATCTTGTCTCTAAACTCTCTTTTCCTATAGACCCATCCTCTTAGTACTACCTCATCTCCAGGCTTAGCAAACTGTAGAACCTGCTTTGTTGTCCAGATTGTGTACATTCAGAAGAGACAAGTCTAGTTCATTAAAAATAATGTTTTCAGCATGGCTCCTGTACCTGCACTAGAGAATCGGTACACTACTCTGAGGAGGGCGTCTCAGTATAGATCTCGCTCACTATCAGATTTGCATCATGTATAGGACACTTCTCCTGTGCTACAGCACCTACATGATCTCCTTCTCTAAAGACCCTTCTTATCGTGTAGCTACAGTAAGGACACTTGAGCACAGTTATAGCTTTTCCTGTAACTGTCTCAATACTGACAAACATGGTCTTTCTCATGAACATGTACGTGACAAAGATCAGAATCATCATTAGGCTTAACGAGAGAGCCATGAACAGCGCGTAGAGCTCTGTTACGGATATCACTGAGCTACACCTATGGTATTTCCAACTCCTATAAATAAAACTTCTTCGCCTTCTTTCGCAACTTGTTCAATAATCTTACAAACTCTTTCAACAGCTTTATTCGTAGCCTCGGCAATGTCCTTAGTCATCAGTGTGAGTGCCTCAGGCATGCTCATCTTTATCAGTACTGCATAGATCGGTATCCTGTACTTTGTTGCTAATGTCTCTATGTTAAACTTCTCAACACCTATTCCGCCAATTGCTACGCCAATACCCTCAGTTATGGTACCAGTCTTCTCTCCCTCTAACTTGAGGGCAGCATCGACGGTTATTATTGCACGTGGTTTGACCCCACAGTGCTCTATTAGGTATGTCACAGCATCGTCTAACCTACCTGTAGAGGAGCCAGGTCCAAGAGCCTTTATGACGTAGACTATCCTTCCCTTGTACCTACATCTTGCTATGTAAGTATCTTCGACAGAGTGCGAAAGCGGCTCAACGCTCTCGCATTTTTCTCTCAAGAACTTGAAAGCTGTCAATGGTCCTGCGCTGTCTCCTATTGGCTGTCCCTTAATGAAGGCGTTTATTGCACCGCTTATCGCATTGACTGCCTCCTTTATCTGAGGTATGACCATGTATATCTGTAGCAGAATGTAGAAGTTTCTGTACTTCATGCCGAGCCTGTAGTAGTGCATCACTATCTTGTATATCAGGTTGAGACTACGCAGAGCCTCGACGCTGCTCACAATGTTCTGTATTACATGTTTATCGACAGGTATGAGCCTCCTTATAGCATCCTCAAGCTCCTTGTTATACAGTGTTATTATGTGCTTAAGCTTGTTCACTATACCCTGCGTCTCAAGCTCAGTCGGCTGAATTAGCACATACTCTATTAGATCCTTTATTTTACTCTCTATGTCTTTCCTAGTCACGTTCTGTATATTATTCTTTCTAACGATATTCTCTATAGTATTTACAACACTTGTAAAACTTTGATTTAATACTCGCCCAAGATCAGATAGCAGTCTATTAATTGTTCCAGATAGACGAAGAAGCTGATAGTAGTCTCCAAATACTAGCGGAAATATGAAAAATGCAAATATTAGAAACAGCCACCAGAGCCAGTTATAGAGATAGTAGTTTGAAGTCTGGCGCGTAGCTTCCTGAAGAGATACCATCAGTGCATGCAATGCCAACATTACCTCTTGCATTACGGCTACCTCTAATATTTAAACATATGCCGCTGAGCTGATGTAACTTTAAAAGTAACACAAGCCTCACAAAACCGTAATGAAGTATCGACTAATGGACATCCTCGCCTGTCCCTATGACAAGACGTTTCCCCTCGTTCTAATAGTCATAGAAGAGAAAGAGTACCCTGAAAGGAAATACGAATGGGAAAAGAAGCCCTTCTGTGAGGAGTACTGCGGGCTCTTGAAGAAGAGCATTAAGGAAGTAGGCGAGTCTGCTCCTTGTGAAGAATGTATAAAGAAGGAAGTTGTCACAGGTGTACTATACTGTCCATCCTGTGGACGATGGTATCCCATAAAGGAAGAAATACCAATATTACTACCTGACGAGCTTAGAAGTCAAAAAGAGGATATAGAGTTTCTACAGTCAATTAAAGAGAAACTTGAGAAAGCAGCACCCGATCTTGCGCAGAAAATTCTATACGAAGGAAAGCCATTTAATATCAAACAGTAAATTAGTACTAAACAACTTAATTACTCACCCCTAGTCTCTACTTGCTGAGCTTCCTCAGATACTTGCTCCTTCTCGCTCGCTAGTTTATACTTTGTTATTTCTATCTCCAAAGTTTCTAAGAAGTCTTCAAACTTCTTTCTAAATATCCTAAATGCCTCTTCTACAAGATCTCTCATAGGCATGTTTCCAAAAGATTCTATCCAGAACACATACGTATTCTCTTTCCAATCAACTTTCAGCGCACCTTCACATACTTGCTCACAGGTCTTCCATCTATTGAATGTACATTTCTCAACATCAACTATGCTTAGCTTATCATCTTTCCAGTCAATTGCCTCCGGACAAATTTCTTTACATAATTCATAGCACTTCCTATTAGAAGGATCGACAACTGTCACCTGCGGATAGTAGTAGTATGCAGCTAGACAGGCTTGCCATTTTACATGTTCTCTTGCTCTGCCGAGCCTAGCATATGCTTCAAGTATTATTCTCTGTCCTTTAGCAAGCTTGACAATTGGTATATCCTCGTATACTGGGCCAAAGTCAGGGTCTTCAGGTTTTAGATCTCTACTATACACGACCATCGGCTCCTTAGCCTCGACTTGAAGCTCGAGCTTCACTGTGCACTGCGAAGGATCAACTATGCCTTCTTCACACTCTTCTATCTTTGGTAACTTCTTCAAGTCCGTCTTCAGGGGAATCATTGCTAGCCTATGTGCAAGCACTTCATCGAACATGACCGATGTATTGTCCAGTATAACAACCTCGTCTATTGCTAAGACAGGAACATCCGCAATAAGTACTCTCCTAAAAGCGTTGATTAGAGGCGGAGTTAGTCCCGAAACTACGAACTTCAGATATCTATCGCTTCGCTCTAGTATCCTAACTTCGATGGGCATTCAGGCGAAGTGTAAAATTTGAACAGTAATAAACTATTCTCGAGCAGAGAAAATTCCTAACCTAAGACTGGGACTGAGCGGTCGAGGGCTTCTTTTCCTTCTGCTTCTGCATCTTTCTCTGCATCTTCCTTATCCATGTCTGCTTGCGTGGATCACGCTTGAACTTTATCATGCTTACGAAACATCTTCTACTGCAGAATCTGAGTATTGTTCCGTCTGTCTTAACGTACATTAGGCCGTATCCTGGCGGTATGGGGGCTCCACAGAACGAGCACTTGTACACCTTCATCTTCTATCGAGAGGGTTCCCGTGAACTTACTTATTTAAAAATATTCCTCGCGAAGATTCGCACACAGAGAACGACTTTTGTATCAGATATACAGTTTTTATAAGTTGACTATCATGAGGGTTGCATTCGTATCAACGTTCCCGCCAGCTAAGTGTGGAATAGCGGAGTACACGTACGATCTTGCTAGTGCAATGTTACAGCTGCTTAGAGGAAGGATAAGTATAACGGTATTTAGGTTTAATGTTAAGGAAGGAACATCGCAAGATACGTACGAGAACCTTGAGCTAGTACGCACAGTTGATGTAGGCATCGCTGGTCAGCCCGACTATGGTAAGATACTGAACGAAGTCTCGAGAGAAGGACAATTTGATGTTATTCACATACAGCACGAGTACAGTATCTTTCCCGCAGATGCTAAGTTCCTAGACTTTCTAAGAGAACTGAAGAGACACTGTTGTCAACTAATTGTAACATTACATAATGTTAGACATCCGCTGCACTATCCTGGAATAGAGAAGTTTCAGCGTAAACTATGTGAGATCGTTGACGTAGTCATAGTACATAGCTCACTTCAGGAGATGGAGCTCCTTCATCAGGGAGCTTCTCAAGATAAGATAGTCAGAATACCACATGGCACTAGAATAGCTAGACTGGTAAGTAAGCTAGATGCTCTTAAAGAACTCAACCTGAACATTCCAAGCAACTTCAAGATAATACTAGTACAGGGATTCCTTAGGAGAGACAAAGGACTACACATAGTGCTAGAGGCAATGGATCTCTTACTGAACAAGTACAATTACCGCGAAGCCGTGCTACTTGTTGCAGGTCAGATACAGGGACCCGAAGCAAACAAAGATTATGTGACAGAGTTTCTGAACAAGCTTAAGAGGATAGAAGGACACTTCATTGTACTTAACAAGTACCTGACTAGAAGAGAGATAGATCTAGTATACTCAGCTGCTGACCTGATAGTATTCCCCTACGTAGACGTCTCAGGAGATATTGGCGTCAGTGGAGCCTTTCACCTAGCCCTTGGAAGCTTCAAGCCTATACTATGTGCACGCGTGCCAAGACTCATAGAGTGTTATGAACTAGCTCCAAGACTAACATTTCCACCACAGAACCCTGAAGCACTTGCAGCAAAGATGTATCTAGTATTGACAAATTACGAGAGAGTACTAAGCTACATGAAACCTCTGATACAGTATGCGCACGAGACAAATTGGATAAATGTAGCAAAAATACACCTAAGACTATATGCTGGAGAAGAACCATACATGGTAGATCTACATTACGAGAAACTGCCACACAAGACAGAGTACATTAAAGTTAGTAAGAAAGTACCATCCTCAAAATCTACAAGTGTCTAAATATCGACAACATACTGAATTCTCCACATTGAATCAACTTGCTTAATCTCCATCATGTGATAAGTCATGGCCTTTATTATAGTTCCCTTGAACCCATGCTTATTCTTATCATAATCCTCTCCTAAAAGCACTGCTTTCAACCTGTATTTATCATCCTCTTTTACTATCTCTAACTTCTCTATTTTCCCAAAAGCAAAGTTCTCAGCATCTAACCTATACAAAAGCTCGTCTATCCAATTAAATAACAGTTGTTCCAGGTCTATCCCCTCAACTTCAACTTCTATACGTTTCTTTGGCTCAACCTTTGATGTGTCATAGATAAAGTTAGCAAAACCGTAGGCAGCATTCTCGAATGCCTCTTCCAAAGAACAGCCATATGCTATTATCATTACATCTGCTGTGTGTTCTGCATATTCGAAGGGCTTCTCTATTTTACAAATGTTCTGGCTAGACATAGCTCTTCGAGAGTTTTCTAGTTGATGATTAATTATAAAGGTTGATGTTGTTAAGAAGTTTCTTTAAATGTTAGAAGTTGGTGGGCCCGCCGGGATTTGAACCCGGGACCTACGGGTCTGGAGCTACGGCCGGCCCCAGTGTAGAGGGACCGTCCGCCGCTCTACCTTGCTGAGCTACGGGCCCTATCTATCGTTTAGGCTACTTGTCAATTGACTTTTAAGTCTTTCTTTAGAGACCTCGTGATCGTGTTTTAGAAGGGATTTTTATACGATCGGTATCTCTATGCTATACTAAGCTATGGTTTTTGAGAAGTGTCCAAATGCTGAGCATGGTGCAGAAGTTCGAGAGTTTAGAACTATCGATATTGTTAAGCGTCTTGGTGTCATATCTCCAAATCATATTCATCTGAAAAACTATCCCATACCTAATCCTGTATCAGCATTTAATGCATCATGTCTTGTCGATTCGTCTACAGGTACGGTGTATGTATATGCTAGGATAATAATAGGCTACTACATGTACGTTAGCGCTATTGCGCTTCTAGAAATTCCTATAGACGATATACTGAGCGGCGCGGTGAGTTTCTGTCACTATCCTGCCGCGATTGTGCTCTATCCATCTGTGAGGTATGACATATGGGGAACAGAGGATCCTAGAGTACAGGAAATAGATGGAAGAGTGTACATGCTGTATGCAGGTAGGACAATAAGCTACTTTAACCCTGCCGTCAGGAGAGAGCGAACATTGCCAATAGTTGTTCTCTGTCAAGAATCGAGAAGATGCTTGAAGATAGGTGCAATAGTCATGCGTCGAGGCTTGAGAGAACTAACCATAAGTGACAAGGATGCTGTCCTGCTTGATGTTGGTGATCCAGAGTGGATCTACGTTCTCCATAGACCTCACCTAATGAATGAGAGACACTATCTAACGGCAAGTATTATCCCGAAGAAGATGCTTGAACCTGGCGAGTGTGTGAGAGAGATAGAGGTACAGAACACAAAGGTAGTTCTCGAACCAGCAAAGTTTGAGCTTAAGCTTGGCTGGGCAACACCTCCTGTCCAGACTGGCCCAAACGAGTACCTGGTTCTTATTCATGGAGTCGATAAAGACATAGAGTGCTACAGAGCCTTCGCAGCGTTGCTAAGATATGATAAGGATGTTGGCTTGAGAGCGGTTGCTGTGACGCCATGTTACATACTTGAGCCCAGAATGATGTACGAGGTGTATGGAGATAGGCCATTTGTTGTGTTCCCATGTGGCATGTGCAGAATTGGGAAGTCCGAGCTCTTGGTCGTGTATGGGGCAGCGGACTACGTAATAGGGTTTGGTCTCATAAATCTGGATGATCTAATGGCTCTTCTAGACAAAGGCAGACTTGAGTAGTGCATCTCATATCAGCACATTATTTAAACAAGTCTCTAACCTAACTTAGAGACAAGATAATGACAACACTGATTCGTCAAGCGCGATCTGGCACAGTCACGGAAGAGATGAAGATAGTTGCTCAACAGGAAGGTGTGAGTCCTGAGAAGATTCGTGATAGGATTGCTAGAGGAACCGTAATCATATTGCGAAACCTGGCTCACGAAGGTGTCAAGGTCAAGGGTGTTGGACAGGGACTGACCACGAAGGTTAACGTCAACGTTGGCACAAGTAGCAGAGTATGTGACATAAAGATGGAGATTGAGAAAGTGAAGATTGCTGTAAAGTACGGTGCTGACACGATAATGGACTTATCAACTGGCGGAGACTTAGATTACATCAGAAGGATACTGCTAAAAGAGGCTGAAGGTCTGCCCTTCGGCACCGTACCAACATATCAGGTATTCATTGAGTCTTTCAAGAAGTATGGATCTGGAATAGAGTTCTCTGTAGATGACTTGTTCAATGTTGTCGAGCGTCACCTGAAGGATGGTGTTGACTTCATGACAATACATGCTGGAGTAACAAAAGAGCTTGCGAAGAGACTCGTAGAATCTGATAGAGTTATACCTGTTGTTAGTAGAGGAGGCGAGTTCATAATCGCATGGATGCTTCATCACGACAGAGAGAACCCATACTACGAGTACTTTGACTATCTGCTCGAGCTATTTGCGCAATATGACGCAACAATAAGTCTAGGAGATGCGCTTAGACCTGGCTCAATCTTTGACGCACACGACGAGTTTCAGGTAGGTGAACTACTTGTCGTTGCTAGATTGGTGAAGCGTGCTAGAGAGAAGGGGGTCCAAGTCATGGTTGAAGGTCCAGGACATATGCCACTTAATGAGATTGTGTGGGATGTTAAGTTGATGAAGAAGCTTACGAGAGGAGCACCATATTATCTACTTGGTCCTCTCCCCACTGACATTGCCGCACCCTATGACCATATTGCATCTGCCATAGGTGCAGCAATTGCAGCATCTGCAGGTGCTGACCTACTTTGCTATCTGACACCAGCAGAGCATCTTAGTCTTCCAACACCTGAACAAGTAAAGGAGGGATTGATAGCTCACAAGATAGCTGCCCACGTTGCAGACATTGTGAAGCTTGGGCCTAGAGCTAGGAAAAATGACTTTATAGTAAGCAAGCTCAGAGCTGAACTAAAGCTATCCGAGACCGTGAAGTACCTCATGTATCCTGAAGAGGCGGAGAAGGTGCTCAATCAGTTTGGAAAGGTTGAAGAGGGGCCATGCACCATGTGCGGATCGTACTGTCCAATACTTCACTTCATAATGTCTAAGAGAAAGCTAGAGGAGAAGGAGCATAAGTGATGAGCCCGACCACTACTGAAGACTGATGACAAGCTTTAGGGCTGACATAACTAAAGCTTAAAGCACCTTCTAGAACCCACGGTTCTCAGTATGGTTAAGAGACCACCAAAGCCAACATTCCTGCACGTGTGGAAGACCTCGATAAAGCCACTCATTGAGGAGCTTGAAGTAGATTCGAAGGTGTTATCCATATGCAACACGTTCATGTGCAAGCTCTGGGACCTGAAGACCAAGTATGGTGGTCAAGTAACTAGAGAGCTCGTTGAGAACGTCAGGAAGGAGATTGAGCATATACTCAGCAGGCACAGTGATGTTGATAGAGAAAAACTGAGAGAAGCCCTAGTCCGAGTTGCGAAAGCCTTTGGAATAGAGATCTCCTAGTATCGTACTTCTGTTTTAACAAACACTTTTTCATCCCCGTCCTGTAAACTACTGCTAGTATGAGAAAGATTGTCGTAATTTACGATGATGCCTTTCTGAAGCATGCTCCACCGCGTTATCATTGTGAGAGTCCTGCAAGAGTACGCTCAATAGTCGAGCATTTGAAGGAGCTTGGTTTGCTTGATAAACTTCTTGTTAAGCCTAGGCAAGCCTCAGTTGAGGATCTGTACCTTGTTCATGATAAGAACTATGTTGACATAGTGATGAGGCTGCTTGAGAAGGGAACACACACGTACATTGATGGTGATACGTACATATCACCGGGGACGAGAGATGCTGCACTTACAGCAGTTGGCGCAGTCATGACTGGGGTAGATTTACTGCTGAGTGGTGAGGCACAGTGCTTCTTTGCTCCTGTTAGACCACCAGGACATCATGCAGGTGTTGCAGGTCGAGCACTAACTGCGCCAACTCAGGGCTTCTGTATCTTTAACAATATTGCAATTGGCGCAGAGTACGCACTTAGGAGAGGTGCGAAGAAGGTTGCTATAGTGGACATCGATGCACATCACGGAAATGGAACACAGGAAATATTCTACACCACAGACAAGGTGCTGTACATTAGTCTTCATCAGGACCCTCTAACTCTGTACCCTGGAACAGGCTTCATACATGAGGTAGGTGAAGGAGCAGGAGAAGGATTTAACGTGAATATACCTATGCCACCGGGAAGCTGTGATGATGTGTACATTCAGGCACTTGAGGAGATAGTTATGCCAATACTCGAACAGTATCGACCTGACATTGTTCTCGTATCGCTCGGCTTTGATGCTCACACGAACGATCCCTTGACTGGACTTGACATAACTCTACACACATACGAGGCCCTGTTCCTAATGTTAAAGCGAGGTCTCGAGAAGGGACTCTTCAGAGGAGTGGGGTACGTGCTAGAGGGAGGTTACGATACTGGAGTACTTGCAAAAGGTAGTGAAATTCTCGTTAAGATAATGCTAGGCGAGGACTATAGTGTTGGAGAGAAAGAGACTGAAAGTCCACAAGCTATTCAGCAGAAGGCTAGGAGAGTCCTGAAGGAGGTTCGAGAAGTACAGTCAAGGTACTGGAACCTGAAGTAGCAACAAATTAAAACTCTCTCTACTTGACCACAAAACCATGCGAATAGACAAGAGATGCCTAGTATGTCCAATAGGACCAAGAGAGTGTGTTAAGAAAATAGTAGAGAAAGTTCACCTACTTCCAAGAAAACTCAGACCAGCACATCCATGGACAATAGAGTGGTGCCCCTACCTGAGAGGCTATAGGCCAGACCCAGAACTACTAAAGAAAGCTGAAGAATATCTAAAGCAACTACAGCAGAAGTCCACTTCCTAAAACACAATTTTAAATGAAAAAACTTCTAGAAGACCTAGTAAAGTGCGTTGATTCGCTACAGGCAGCTACAGGAGCAGAGAGAATTCTTCTGAAACTTTTACAGAAACTAATTAAAAATCTTATAGAAAACATTACAAAAGGCCAAGACATTGTGTCATGCTGCGCCTATCTTAAACTCACTTTAGAGACTACAATACTGTTAAAATATCTCCGAGAGAAGTATAGAGACAATCAAGAAGGAGCACTTAGAGAATTACAAATACGTTCTCGAAAAGGACAAAGTTTTAGCATTAGAATGTTGACAGACTCTAAGCATATTGTTGGTCGTATAAAGAAGGAAATACTTAACACCTATCTAGATGTGTGTAGATTTGTACATCCATCAAGTGACTTAATTAACGTACTACTAAAGTATCAAAATAATTTTGATAGCATCCTTCAGGACCTCATTATAAGAGTGTCCGATTATGTACTATACTTGCTACTCTTAACGTTTGGCAAAAACGAGAATATATGCGGAGTGTGTCTATCATATAATCTTCAGAGATGTTCAAAATATTGTTCAAGAGGCTAAGTTAGCGCTGCTGTTTCATTATATCACTACATAACTTTGATATTTTATCACCTAGGTAATGTATGTTCTTAAGGACTTTACCTTTCTGCATTTTTTCAATTTCAGATTTTGGGAACAGCGCCACTGTTACTGCTATTGTTCTTCCTTTGAAGTCTTGTACCGCTACTATATCTCCTTTATTGAAGTCTCCTATGAATTCTTTTATTCCAGGTCTCATTACGTCTGCACCATTTAATATGTGAGGAACTGCGCCGTCGTCTACTTTAACTGTTGGATAGTTTACCTTTTTTAGATAGAACATTGTTAGTAATGGAATATACTTCTCTTCTTCACTTTCTGATATTTTTACTCTTACTTTAGCGAATAGTGGCTTTCCGTCGAGTATGTATATTGTTAGTTTATCATCTACTTCCCACATCTCTATGTTCTCTGCCTCGTCTAGTGCAGACTTGATGTTCTCATCCACTTGCCTTGCTAGACTTTTGACATCTTTCTTGCTTAGGAACTGGCGCTTCATGTAGCTTAGATCTCAGTTTAGTATATCAGTTCTAAAAAGTCTAGGAGTGCGACAATGAGCACCTCGTCAAAGATACGTGAAGTACTTAGGGAAATTGTCAAGGATAAGATACTGAAATTCCTGCTCAGATACTGTAGGTGCGTAGAGGTTGAGCATAAGTATGGTGATATCCTGAAACTTCGCGATAAGTTAGAGGAGATTCAGAAAAAGGTTATTGAGAAGGAGGAGTTTTCTTTAGAAGAGTCTAACCTTAGAGTTGTTGTAAATAGAAGGTTTCTTACGAAAGTTGTGTGTATAGAGTATGGAGGTGCTCAGTACTGTGGAGATGATGCAAATGTGTTTTTGGCACGTGTTAGAACTCTGATAGAGTGGTATGTTAATGATTGTAATTTAGATAATATACTGTTTGAGACTATAGAGAATAACGATTTTAATTTGCTTGAATTCGTTAAAAGAAACTTAGACAATTTTAGGAGATTATGCCTCGGTGAGGAGGTTCAGTTAGACAAGAGTATGCTCGAGGATTTTGCTCGTGAGGGTGTTGATATTGCAATTAAGGAGTTTAGAATACGTAGGAGTGTATGAAGGTCTGGACTATCAAGCTAAGTGGGAGAGTCTTTGATAACTTTGAGCTAGTCAAAAGGTACGTCAGTATATTTAGGACATTGCTGACTGCTGTTCCTGATCTTAAGCTTGTCATTGTTACTGGTGGTGGTGAAATTGCTCGAAAATACGTGAGTATAATACGTGAACTTGCGAGAAATGAGTCGCTGGCCGATATTGCAGGGATACTGGTCAGTAGATTGAATGCGCAGGTACTTATCTCAGGTCTTGAGGAGGCTTATCCTAAGCCTCCTGAGACAGTTAGTGAGTTTTTGCAAGCATTCTCTACTTATCGAGTTGTTGTATGTGGTGGTCTACAGCCAGGTCAGTCGACAGCAACTGTTGCTCTACTATTAGCAGAGGTCTCGAGGTCTAGAGATGTTGTATTTTGTTCCAATGTAGATGCTGTGTATACTGACGATCCTAGGAAAAATCCCAATGCTAGAAAGCTCGAGAAGATAACACTATCAGAACTTGAGGAAATTCTTAGAAGAACGTCTGATATCAGGGCAGGTACGTATCAGCTGATTGATCAGTGGGCAATAAATATTGCTAGAAGGGCTGGAATTAGGATTTACATTACTGACTGTAGAAGACCTGAGCTAGTTCAGGAGATCGTGCTGAGAGGCACTGGGTATGGAACACTTGTAGTGCCTGATTAGCAATGTCGATACTAGAAGTACTCACGCTGTTCTGTCTATGTTTAATCCCGGGACTAGAACCAAGGTATGTAGTGCTGTTAGGACTTGCTAAAGGCTATTCATTACTCACTGTGCTTGCTATAACGTTAACTAGTACTGTAATTCTCGCATTATTGCTCTCGTATGCTATGCCTCTTATTGATAGGCTCATGAATTATCTACAGGGTACCTATCTTAGGAAAGTATCTGAACTATATTTCAAGTATGTTAACTATGTAAGAAGAAGATCATATAAATACGCTAGTCTTGGACTGGTTGGAATTATTTTATTTATTGCAATTCCTGTACCAGCAACAGGCATGTGGACAGGTGCAATACTTGGACATTTACTTGGTCTTAACCGTTGTCGCATGTTTCTATCACTTCTCCTTGGCGGTATAGCATCACAGCTTATTGTACTTCTTACAGGATATTTGCCTCTACTTTCACTTCTGAAGATTACTTAATACTCTCTCAGGCAGAGCTAAATCTAGTGAGCGTACAGTTAGAAGACAAATTTGGCAGAAGAATATCTCGTCTACGAATAAAGGTCACAAGTAGATGTAATTATCGTTGCTTTTTCTGCCATAGTGAAGGCTCTACCGAACACTCGGACTTGCTAAGTCCTGACGATATCGAGTTTATTGTTAAGACACTGTCTAAGCTAGGTATCAAGAGGTTTAAGATAACTGGCGGAGAACCATTACTTAGAAAAGATATTGTTGATATTATTCATAGAATAAGTCATTATAATCCTGAAGACATTTCTCTCTCTACAAATGGATACTTTTTAAACAATATTGCTAATGATCTTCGAAAAGCAGGACTAAGGCGAATCGATGTCTCTGTCCATACTTTAGACAGGAAAAAATACGTACAAATGACAGGAGTTGACGGTCTTGAGAAGGTACTGGAAGGTCTAAAGGTTGCTAATGATGTAGGATTT
>JAMOMD010000460.1 GCA_027068725.1 Thermoproteales archaeon
TATCGTTATTATTGGTTTTAGTGGTGGTGCTAGTGTAGTTTCATGCCATCTAAACTCTATCGGTGAGTATATTGGATACATAATCCACATTAGTACTGTCCATACTATAGCAAGTACTGCAGTCCACAACTGTGCCCTCCTATCACCTTCAAGAGCTTGTTTTAGCTTAATATGGCTGAAATATGCTATATCTAGTGCAAAACTATACGCAACTGCAGTTAATACAAACATTGGTGATGCTAATCCGTAGAATATCGATATGATAGAGGCATACAAGATTGATACCGCAACATAATGTACTCTACCTACTCGAGCTCTAATTCTCCAAAAGTATAGGCAAGCATAGATCTTTAATGCTATAATTGATGAGACTACCAATGTAATAACAAGCACTTTCCAAAATGGTACCATACTAATATCAACAAATGCCCACATGTAACCACCACATATTGATATAAGAAATAGTTGAGCAGTTGCAGGACCTATAGGAAAGCAAACAAAAATATAGGAAAGAGGTAACAAAAGAAGCCAAGCCAAAGGATCAATAAGAAAGAAACTAAAACAAAGATAAGCAAAAGCCAACGTGTGACCAAGAAGATAAAGCTTCAATAAGGCACTTGTAATCTTTCTAAAGTAATTACATTTCTTGTCTGTGTTACAACATTGATAATTGATTCTAAAACTGTAACTGTTAACGTTAACTAAGTTTGGTGTAGAGATTATTAACATATTGCGTCATAAATATTTGCGAAGAACTTATTTTTCAAAATTTAAGGTTCTCTTGTTTAGACATTTATTCTTTTGGCGCCGGGGGTGGGATTTGAACCCACGCCCCCTGTACGGGGACGGGATCTCCAGTCCCGCGCCTTGGGCCAGGCTCGGCCACCCCGGCTAACTCTCGTTCCTTACGTTTATCTGTCTAGTTTTTAGGCGTTTCTCTTGTTCGCTAGTGGTCAGCTTAGGCGTAACTTAATCATCTATCATCAGTGGGCTGGACTCATCATCACTTTACACTAATGAAAAAGAATGTGCATTCAATTTGTTAGAATATCCCCAGGGGTGTAGCCCGACGGATGTCCCCTTCATCCAGGTCGGGGCCACCGACCTGTTGGGGGACCGGGGCCAATTTTAGCTGTGTTCTAGGTCTTAAATTGCTATCTCATTATTCGAGCTTGCATTCTTGTACGAGACCAGCAAGTTTGAGTATTCTACATGCGAGAAGTGCTGCATTTACAGGATTGTCTATTCCTACTACTGCTACAGGTACGCCACGTGGCATCTGAACCATGCTTAGAAGAGCGTCAAGACCCATGAGTGATACTGCAAGTGGTACACCTATGACAGGTTTGTCTGTTCTAGCAGCTATGTATCCTGGAAGGGCTGCCGATAGTCCTGCCATTGCTATGAAGATCTTGGCATCAGTCTCGCGAATGTACTTATCGAGCAGGTCCGGTGTTCTATGAGCACTAAGTATCTGTATCTCGTATGGTATGTTTAACTTCTTCAGAACCTCTGCAGCCTTCTTAGCGTATTCAAGATCTCTTTCACTTCCGACAACGATTGCTACTAATGGTTTTTCTCCAAACTTTTCGACGAGTCCGTACTTAGGCATGGGCTTTCTTTCCCTTGATAGGTTCTAGCTTTATACCTAGTATCTCCAGTATTTTCCTGTAGTTATTCACTAGGTCGCTTGGCGAACATCCTCTCCTGTAAGCTTCCTTGTCGAGGTGCTTTCCTTCCCTGTCTACTATTCTGAACGTATCTCCGCTAAGCTCGTCTGCTAGGTATATTGTGCCGTTTCTTCTTCCAAACTCAAGCTTAAGGTCAATTAGCGTTAGGTCATGCTTAGCGAAGAGATCCGATAGAAGTCTATCGATTTTCAGTGCTAGATCACGTATAAGTTTCCACTCCTCATCTGTAATCACATTTGCAGCAATAGCATCTTCAGGAAGTATTAGAGGATCTCTCAGCTCATCACTCTTGTAGTGTAGCTCAACTATTGGTGGCTCAAGTTTCTGCATTGGTTTCAGGAGTGGCATACGTTTTAGCTGTGAACCATAGGCATAGTTTCGCACTATGACCTCAAGTGGAATCATCTCAACTTTGAGCACTTTGAGCATCCTGCCTCCATCATACTCTATGAAGTGTGTCTCAATTCCATGATCTTCTAAATACTTGAACAAGAACGCGCTCAGCGCAGCGGCATACGTGCCTTTTCCTGGTGCTGCATCTCGCTTTAAGCCATCGAATGCCGTTAACTCATCCTTGAACTCTAGTAGAAGTGTATCATTATCAAGCTCGTATACGCGCTTTGCCTTTCCTTCGTAGATTAGTCTCATCGACACGACCATTTAATTAGTCGTTTTAAGCCTTTGTTAGTAGCGTAGTGTACGGGCTGCTGAAGTATTTAATCAGGCACGTAAATGTAGTGCCGTGCGTCGTGAAGACATTCGTGTACTCATAATTAGAGCACCAGGAACAAACTGTGATCAGGAAACAAAGCTCGCATTTGAGAACCTTGGAACGCGCGCTGAAGTGAAGCCGTTTATGACAGTGCTACGTGAGCAAGACAAGATACTTGAGTATGATATCATAGTAATTCCGGGAGGCTTCAGCTACGGAGATTATATTAGAGCTGGTGCAGTTCTCGGAAAGAAGTTAATAACAAAGTTAGGCAAGTACATAAGAGAGTTCTTGAGAGAAGGCAAGCCAATACTAGGAATATGCAATGGCTTTCAGGTACTGGTAGAGGCTGGCCTAATACCAGGAGTTGAGGGCAAGTACGTATCACTGACGACAAACATAAGTATGAGATATGAATGTAGGTGGACCTTCCTACGCTTCGTAAATAAAGCACGGTGTGGCCCTCTAAGCTACGTTCCCCGCGATGCTGTACTTCGCATACCCGTAGGACATGGAGAGGGCAGACTTGTGACAGACGATACTACACTGAAATTTCTCATAGAAGAAGACCTTGTTGTGTTCAGATACTGCAGACCTGACGGATCTTTTGCAGAGGGCGAGTATCCCTGGAATCCAAATGGCTCACTATACGATATAGCATCCTTGTGCAACATTGATGGTAATGTTATTGGAATGATGCCCCATCCAGAGAGAGCATTCTTTTACTGGCAGCTTCCTGACTGGACAAGAAATAGAGAGAATGTGACATCAATGTATGGAGATGGATATATTATACTTGAGTCGATAGTGAAGTATGTTGAGAACAAGTTCTGAGGTTTTAAGGTATCCTTATTGTTATGAATTTCTCTCCACCATAGTAGTATAGTAGTTCAACGTTTTTCCAAGTATCTGCGAAACAGTTCTCTTTAACAAGTATTTCCTGTACTTCTCCTACTATTATCCTATGGTCTCCACCATCGTAGTCTTTCCATAATTTGCAGCCAATTATTGCAAGTGACCCCTCTATGCCAGGTACTGTGACCTTGCTTAAATTAATGAGCTTCAGGTTAAGTTTCTCTATCTTGTCTACTTGTCTTCCTGAGACTGTTCCACAGTACATTGCAACATCCTTCATATCTGGACCGAGGACACAGACTGTGAACTCTCCATGCTTTGTTAAGCACTCGTACGTGTATCTTCTGGGTGCTATTGCTACTGCTATGAGCGGAGGATTCCTAGATAGAGGCATTACCCAGCTCGCGGTCATGACATTAAACTTACCGTCAGGTCTTTTCGTGACCACGAGCGTTGTTGGAGCTGGCATTAGCAAATAGCAGGCACGTTCAGGAGCAAGCTGCTTGTACATACTGGATCTGAATCTTACAAAGTAATAAATTGTTTATCTTTCGACGAGTTTCAATTCGTTAACTATTTCAGCTAGAATATTTGTGAACTTGTTATATAGAGATCCTTTGGAAACCTGAGAGTATATTCTCTCGCCAGTACTACACAATTCGTCTCTTAGACTATCGTGGACACTGAGCACATCGTTTATTATACTTTCTATACTTCTTCCATTAGCTAAGCCAAATCTACGCTCAGTAACAGTCATGTCAAGCTCAAGCAGTCTTCCATATATTGGCGATACTTTTCTTTCGACTTCCTTCACTTTTTCTATAACAGCACTATCGAAAGGTCCAAGGTTGTATATCATGAAGAGAGCACTTGCGTACTCTTTCCTCGCTTCGTAGACACGTGTTAGAAAGTCGAGCACAGGTTCCTGAAGGGATGATCTTTCGAGTAGTTGTCTTGCTCTGTCTAGATGTTCGTTTAGACGTTTCTGAAAGTGTTCGATACTTTGCCTGTACTTTACTACATCTTCTAGGAATTTTGCTAGTTCTCGAACGTTTGCTTGTCCTGACGCTACGTGCATCGGCAAGAGATCTATCACTATGTAGTGCTCCCTAGGTGCGGCCCAGTACAGTACTGGGATCGTGTACTTTGTGCCTATCCTATTAGCTTCCTGTTCTAGAACTAGCGTTCCTGTCAGTATTATACAGATCTTGCAGCCTTTCTCAAGGATCTCCCTTATTGCTTGATCTAGAAATAGGACAGTTGTTCTGTCGGCAGTTCTCAGAGAGGATAAGGTAACGATAACGTGCTTACGACAAGTCTCCGAAGCCATCAGGAGGAGACTAGCGAGCTGTCGTCCCGTCGTCACGTTTTTCTCAATTTACTATACTCTTCCAGTATTTTAACAACGATCTTCTCAGTCTTCCTGATAACATCATCGCTTGGCTTTACCTCTTCAGGATATTCTCGTCCTCCGTACTCCTCAGGTAGTTTCCGCGTCGCATCAATGCCTACCTTAGATCCAAGATCAATAACTGGAGTTGATGGATCTAGCTCCTCTGTCGGATAGTCAGGTACTATCAGTATATCACGACTAGGATTAACATTAGCAGCTATGGCATAGGCGACCTGACATAGATCTCTTACATTAACATCGTGATCTACCACTATGACAAACTTGTGCAATACTGGACAGGAAGCCCATAGAAACATCATCACGCGCTTCGCATGTCCAGGATATCTCTTCTTTATGGAAACTATAGTCACATAACCAACACATTCAGGCGGCATATGAAGATCCACAACTTCAGGCAACACCATCCTCAGGATAGGAAGAACAACTCTCTCGCCAAACATCATCATGTACCCATCCTCAAGCACAGGCTTTCCTGTTACTGTTACAGGAACAATAGCATCTTCTCTCGAGTATATTCCTGTAACCTCCATTACTGGGTAAGGTCTTACAGGAGAGTAG
>JAMOMD010000461.1 GCA_027068725.1 Thermoproteales archaeon
AAGGTAAGATATTTGCGATAGTATTTACATCTTATTTTATCGCTGTCTACACGGTGCTCAGTGTGATATTCGGTGTGATTAATTTATGGAGTACAAAACTCGGAATACTTATAGGGTCGTACATTTTTAGCACAGTCTGGTATCCGACCCTCGGTTTATGTTTTATAACCATATACTTATCAATAAGGAAGGTAATAAGATCCAGAGGTTGGACTTATCCAAATGATTTTAAACTAGCTGGCATCATTGTGCTAGGCACGTCACCACTAATATATATTATCCTTATAAGATTCCTCATATGGCACAAAAATATTAGCATTAACTTGCTTTACTATATTCCACTAGCGGGAGGATCTATCGCCACCGGTATGATGCTTTGTGTATACGCATGTGTAACAGTAACAATACTCATATCGGCCGTCCGTGCACTCTATGTCAAGGAGGAACAACAAGATTAGGTTAAACGATATCGATGACGATATTGTAAATGTGAAGAAGTTTGCAATACTCAGCATACTGTATCTATTTGGAAGCTTGACTGAGTCTGATATTGTTAGGATACTTGGAATATCCTGGGGCTCGCTGAGCACACATATTAAGAAGTTGGCTGAGCTTGGTTATGTTAGGCTGCGCAAGGTAATAACGGACAAGGGTCCGAGGACGCTTGTTGAGATTACTGAGGAGGGTAGGAGAAAGTATGAGGAGACTTACAGGAAGTTGCGTAAACTTCTCGAGCTTATGGAACAGGAGAAGCATGGTGGTTCAGGGCAGGGCTAGGGTAAGCTTTTCTACTTAATCTTACTGTGGCTTCGTGTGACAGTATGGCTAGTCTAAATGTTGAGGAGGTTAAGGAACTTGCACTAAAGTATGCGCTTGCTAATGCGGTCAAGTATGGTGGTAAGGCAGATGCTAGAGCCGTCATGTCTAAGATAATGGGCGAGAGAAAGGATCTCAGACCATTTGCTAGGGATGTCCTGAAGATTGTTCAGGAAGTCGTGGAGTATGTTAACTCACTATCACTTGAGCAACAGAGGCAGATTCTTCAGGAGAGATGGCCTGAGATGCTTGAGGAGAAGAAGGTTGAGACTAAGAAGGGTATAGAGACCTTACCGCCCTTACCAAACGATGATAAGTACAGTCTCATAGTGCTGAGATTCGCCCCCAATCCCGATTTTGTCCTTACTCTAGGCAATGCTCGACCAGCAATCCTGAACTACGCATACAAGATTAGGTACGAGAATCTTGGTAAGAAAGCAAAGTTCTTACTAAGATTCGAGGACACGGACCCCAAGATAAAGAGACCATTCATCGATGATCCACAGGTAAGAGAGAGATATAGCGAGAAGGAGCTTCTTGAGTACAAGTTCATTCTAGATGACTTAGAGTGGCTTGGCATAAGGCCAGACGAGGTCTACATACAGAGTGATCGCGTTGTTGAGGGAGTTTACTATAAGATTGCTGAGGAGCTCATCAGGAAGGGACTAGCATACGTGTGCACATGTCCTGATGCTGAGTGGAAGAAGTATCGTGATGAGGGAAGACCATGCCCATGTAGAGACAAGTCACCAGAGGAGCATCTTGAGCGCTGGCAGAAGATGCTAAACGGAGAGTACCGTGAAGGAGAGGCTGTTGTTAGAATAAAGACGGATCTTTCACATCCTGACCCATCTGTCAGGGACTGGGTTGCTCTCAGAATTGTCGAGACTCCACATCCAAGACTTGTCCTAAAGTATGGAGAGGAGAAGGCTAGGAAGTACAGAGTATGGCCAACCTACAACTTTGCCGTTGCTGTTGATGATCACTTCATGGGTGTGACACATGTCTTACGTGCACAGGAACATGCAGTAAACACGGTCAAGCAGAGCTACGTGTTCAAGCACATGGGATGGACACAGCCTGAGACCATACACTTTGGTAGACTCATGATCGAGGGAGGAACCCTAAGCAAGTCGAAGCTCAAGGCTCTTGGACTAAGGTACGATGATCCTAGATTACCAACACTTGCCGGACTGCGTGAGCGTGGTATATTGCCAGACACGATATGGGAAATAATGCTACATGTTGGAATTAAGCCAACTGATGCAAAGATATCTCTTGAAAATGTCTATTCTATCAATAGGAAATACCTTGACCAGCAGGCAGATAGGTACATGGCCGTTATAGAGCCCGTGAAGCTAATTATAACAAACATTGATAAGGATACTCTCGTAGCTAAGATACCGTATCATCCATCTAAGCCCGAGAGAGGACATCGCGAGATTAGAGTCCCCGTCAGGAATGGTGAAGCCGTAGTGTACATATCTAGGAATGATGCTGAGCTACTCGTAAGGAAGGGCAAGCTCAGACTCATGGAACTGGCAAACATTGAGCTA
>JAMOMD010000462.1 GCA_027068725.1 Thermoproteales archaeon
CACCAAATACTACAAAGGTCACAATACCAGCAGTTGTTCCTGGAAAGCCTATTCCTCTGGTATTTGTATTCAACGTGCCAGATAGTGTAAAGCCAGGAGTGTACGAGCTTAAGCTTGACGTTAAGTACGGATCCGCAGACACGTATTATGTAATTTATTTGAAAGTTTACGAGAAGCCAGTGTTCAAAGTTATCAAAATTGAAACAGTAAAGTTCTATCCTGGAGCATCATCTGCACTACTGAGAGTCTGGGTAAAGTACGTATCTGGCCCAACGCTGTATGGCGTGCAGGCAATCCTATCAATGCCTAATGTGTTCACCTTCCACGTACCAAGCAATAATCCACTTGCAGCCATGTATGCTAACAGGATCGTGCTTGGCAAGATTAGTCCAGGACAGGTGTTCCAGCTCGACTATCTAGTTGACATAGATAGCGCAGCAGTGCCTGGCCCGTACAACATGACGCTCATGCTCATGTACATACCTGCACCGATGCTTCCATACATGGCTAAGCTTGGAAAGAACTTCGAGATGACTAGCACACTACATCTCACTGTCAGAGTATACACAACACTACAGGTTGAGGCTATGAAGCATCTGCCAGAGATCGTGTGTGCTATAATAATCGTTGTGGCAATAATAGCAATTGCAGTATCTAGAAGAAGACGTAGACGCGCATAGACGATATACTTAAAACAGATCTGCGGCTCTTGTTACCACACAGATAATGCAGGAAAGCCAAACTGCAACACTTGAGCTACAGCAGAAGCCTCGCAAGAGCTATGTGAGGATAAAGTTTCTTCAAGTTCCTGTTCATGAACTATGTGGCGTAGAACTATTCGTGGACATTGATGCTGTTAGAGAAGTATCGATTGGCAGGAGTCCAGAGAACATCATAGTCATACCAGACCCCACGGTCTCTAGGAGACATGCTGCAATAGTGAAGAATGGCGAGAGTGTCGTAATAAAAGACCTAGGCAGCAAGAACGGAACGTACGTTCAGGAAGGTGGAGTATTTAATAAAATATCAGAATATCATGTGCGAAGTTCCGTCATAGTAAGATTAGGGTACTACACTGTCCTAGAGGTAGAGTATCGTGAAGAAACATAGACTAGAACTCTCATAACCTGATCTATATCTGGCCTAGCTTCAGGATCCACACTCAGCATTCTACTTATCAGCTCCTCCAGCTCTACAGGAACGTCAGATCTGATAGATCGTAACGATGGTAATGGCATATTCTTCAGAATAAACTCGTTGGGTACGCGCCCTGTCAACATCTCATACATTATGCATCCGAGTGAGTATATGTCACTCTTCGTAGAACCAATGAAACTCCTAATCATTTCAGGAGCTGCATATAGGTACGATATTTGCGTAATCCTTACAGGACCTCTAGATTCTTTAGCAGAGCCGAGATCACATAATTTTATTTGAAAAGACTTCTCATCCATTATAAGCACATTCTCAGGCTTCAGATCGAGATGAACTAGACCATTATAATGAAGTTCTCTAATTGCCTCACACAATTTTAGTGATATCTTTAGAAACTCATCAAGCCCAAGCTTACCACGAGTAAGAAGTAGTTTCCTAAGACTCAGCTTGCCAAGTTCCATTATTGCGTATGGAGGATCTTCTATATAAGGACGAGATTGCGATGGGACATGTACTTCAAATACCTTTATTACGTGGTTAAGATTCAGTCTAATGTAGCGACTCATCTCGTCTCTAAATTCTTGTAAAATTCTCTGATTTGTAGCGTAACTTTCTTTCAGTATCTTTGCAGCATACACACGACCTTCTTCATCAGATACTTTTAGCACATAGCTGAACCCTCCTAGACCAACAACATCAATACATAGGTATCTACCTCCAACATATGTACCAATCCATGTATATGGAATCTCTATGCGGAACCTGAATCTTGGTCTACAGACTAGTGATAGTATGCTAGCGAGGAGACAGCCTAGTGATGGAACAATGTAGGTGTAGCCTGCTGTTGAAAAAACAAATCCTGATAGTAGTGTTAGTATAAGTGTGCTAGATCTTCTATATGATAATAGTAGCGAAAGAGCAATTACCGGTAACGTCAAGTTAACTAGACCACTTAGAAAGCACAATATTATGAGTACTGTAGTGATAATTACTGTAATGTACTCAACTCTAAGATATGGTGTCAGGTAGGTGCGAGATAGAGTATTTAGTAAGAAGCCTAGTATGAAACCAGCGAAGCAGCATAGTACTAATGTACTGATGTCTATATAATGTTTGAAAAGTACTGCAAGTGATAGTACGTATATTGCCATCCCTATTTTGTCGATATTCTTGATGTTTGGAAATAGTTTAAGCTCAACTACAAGTAGCAGTATCAGAATAGTTTCGATATAGATTACTTGTGAAAGAATACGTGGGAATAATATTAATAATGCTGAAAGTACGCATAGAGTAGATGCTAAGACTAATCTAATTGCGAGCTTGCTTCTTCTATCTCTAGTCTGTGGTTTTATAGAAAATGCAACTATTGTACAGAGAGCGAGCAGGTACGCGACTGTCGATATCTTTATAGTGCTAGGGCTTAGTGGCAGTAGCATTAGCTCCTGTGCGTTGAGAACTTCTCCAGTATTTTCCTTATTATGTTAGAAGTACTGTAAAGTTCTGAATTTAATCTACTTGGCAACCTGCGAATCTGCACATTCTCTAGACCTCTCTTCTCTAGTTCTCTCCTTAGCTTATCCTCATCTACTGGCTGGTCTGGTCCTAGGAGTATGATGTTAGGCTTCTCCTCTTCAACTACTCTGAACATGTCGTCCTCGTAGCCTAGCCTTGCCTTATGTACGTACACTATGTTTCGAACAACTTCTAATCTCTGATTTTCTCCTATTATCACATCCCTACCCTTCAGCTTCCTGACAGTGCTATCTCTTGCGACTACTGTCACTACTCTGCCAAGCTTCCAAGCTTCCTGAAGGTAGTATATGTGTCCGGGATGCAGTATCTCAAACGTGCCTGCTGTAAGTACTTTCGTTGTTGCTCGTTCATAGAGATCACTCGGCTTAAGCCAGTCGAACTGTGCTAAACCCAGGAGGCGTAGAGCATCTAGAAGACCTTCCGCATATGCTATTGTTGCAAGTGCAGTAAATACGTCGCCTCTTGATAAGTAATGTCTAGAATCTCTCACGTACGCTCTAACTATCTCTAGTATCTCTCTTATCTTAGGGTCAGAGTCGCGAAGAATAAGCTTATCGAGTGCTTGTTCAACATTTCGAATATATATCTCAACCTTAGTCTCAGGAGGAAGAGAAGAAATGTCCATCATGTACCCGGTCTCAGTCACGTACATTGCACCTATTTTTACACATTCTCCGCACCGTCTGTTACGTAAGATTTAAAAGATATTATAGAACTCAGCAACAAGCGCTGAGGTGATGATATGAAAATACCATTCTGCACGTTCTGCGTGAAGACGAGAGTCTTCTGCGCACGATGTCAGCAGCTACTAGACTCACAGGAATATGACATGACTGATGTCGACGTGATAAATGCCTTCCTGAACATAAAGCAGAAGTACGACGAGTACCTGAAGAACCTCGAGTACGTGAAGTCCTACGCAGCTGACGATACTATCGTTGTTGTGCTTAAAGGAGTCAGAAGCCTTCCAAGGCAAGTCGTCAAGGAGATAGAGCAGAGTCTAGAGGAGCAGCTTGGCAAGAGAGTTAGAATAGTAGAGAAGTCTAACAACATTAACGAGCTTGCTGCACAGCTTGCGCAGCCTGCCAGGATTTTGACCGTCGCAATCTCGTGGCTTCCAGATGGGACGAGTGAGGCAGTTGTCAAGATAACTAGAATGGAAGCTAGGAGACTGCCATTCAAGCCTAGCGAATTTGCTAAGATACTGAGCCTGGTATCTGGGACAAACGTGAGAGTTGAAATAACTAGATAATTCTTCCCTGTTTCTTCTTTCCTGAATACTCCCTCCTGGACAACATAGCAGAAATCCTATTTTGTACTCCTAGACCATCAAGCTACGAGCAAGATGAAGTACCTCAAGAAGACTCACTGGACAAGTGACATAAGACCTGACTTAGATGGTCAGGAAGTAACAGTATGTGGCTGGGTCTGGGAAGTGCGCGATATTGGAAAAGTAAAGTTTGTAATATTGAGAGATAGGGACGGGTTCGTACAGATAACACTGAAGAAGGGCCAAGTTCCCGATAGCTTGCTTGAACTTGTTAAGAAACTTAGAAAAGAAGATGTTATAGCTGTAAGAGGAGTAGTTAAGGCAAGTAAGATCGCCAAGGCTGGAGTTGAAATAATTCCTCAAGAGATACAGATACTTAATGAATGTAAATCTCTTCCACTTGACATATGGGGAGAAGTCAAGTCTGAGTTAGGTACAAGACTTAGGTACAGGGCAGCTGACTTGAAGAGACCTGAGAATCTTGCTATATTCAAAATATCTAGTGTTGTTACAAAAACTATAAGAGAAGTATTTTACAGGCATAGATTTGTTGAAGTATTTACTCCAAAGATAATAGCAACCTGTACCGAGGGTGGTGCAGAACTTTTTCAGGTAACATACTTTGAGAGAGTTGCATACCTTGCGCAGAGTCCACAGTTGTACAAGGAGCAGCTTACAGCATCTCTAGAGCGTGTATTTGAGATTGGGCCAGCGTTTCGTGCTGAGAAACATAATACTAACTATCATTTGAATGAGTTTATCTCTGTTGATGCTGAGGCAGCATTCATGGATTATAATGATGTTATGAGTATACTTGAGGAGATTGTGCAGGAGGTTTATAGAGTTGTATCTGAACAGTGTAAAGATCTTCTTAACATACTTAAGGTAGATGTTGTAGTGCCAAAGAGACCTTTCAGAAAGATAACATATGACGAGGCACTAGACCTTCTCAAGAAGAGAGGTCTCGAGGTTAAGTGGGGTGAAGATATACCACATGCTGGTCTCCAGCTCCTGAGTGAGGAGATTGGTGAGCCATTTTTCATAATTGATTGGCCAACAGAGCTTAGACCATTCTATACCATGCCTAGAGAAGACGATCCTAAGTACAGCGAGTCGTTTGACCTTGTGATTGATGGTATCGAGATCGCGTCAGGAAGTAC
>JAMOMD010000463.1 GCA_027068725.1 Thermoproteales archaeon
AATATAAAGAAAGTAATCATATCAGGAGGTGCTGCAGTTAACGAGTTCATAATTAGAGGAATAGTATCAGCACTTAGGGATACGGATCTTCAAGTTCTTCTGCCGAGAGACGTGCCAGCTAACGATGGAGGAATTGCACTGGGTCAGGCAGTTATTGCGGCGGCTCGAGAACAAAGCTAATGTACTCTAGAAGGTCTGTCGATACTTTGATATTTTCATAGTATAATGATGTTACTGAGCTATTGATATCAACCTCCTTGCTTAGGTATAGTATTGGACTAATGTCAATTATGGAAATTTCTCCTATATGTGTTAGGGAAACGTATTGAATAAATTCGATACCCTGTCCCGAACTTACGATTAGTTTACCGTGGAGTGCGAAGCCTGGTACTAGAAATCTCCTAAGGTATGATATCAGGTTTTGAAAGGATAAACGTACTAGTCCGAATACTCGTCCTGTCGCGTCTCTATACTTAGAGTTAGTTAGTATATTCTCTACAGCATTAACATCAATCTCTGCGAGTCTGCTATTGACGATTTTAACGCAGTTACCTGGAAGAAACACTGCCACATTTCACCTTTCAGTTTCTCTTACTATTAAATCTTGACAGGTGTACTCTGCGAATGTTGTGATGTTTCAATTCTTCATAAGATAATGTTTTCAAATTTAGCCTGCTCATCGTGTAGCATGAAATTTACCATCAATGCGAGAAAGAGACTGCTAATTATACTGGTAGCGCTTGCTGCAGCAACGGCAATTGCAGCTGCCTCAGTCTACACATATGCAAAGCTCGCAATTGTCAAGGCAACTGTGTACCGTGCAAAGCTACTGATTGATCAGCTCGAGTTCAATTATGGTCAGGTACCTGCAGGTGACATCGACGCCATGATACAGAAGGCAGTGATGTACTATCCAGGTAAGCTAGGTCTGAATTACACATTTGGCGTGAGCCAGATTCCTGATAATACGATAATTGTCGGATTCCTGCCACTGATAATAAACAAGTCGAACAGAATCGTGTGGGCTGGAATAATTGTCTATGCTCCAGGAAAGTGGGCTACAGCACTAGAGAACTACTACTGGTCTGAGCTACTGCAGAAAGTTCCCGAGTATCTACAGAAGATGCACCACGCATGTGTCAACGCAACATACGACGAGTACACGGGCACACTCTACCTGACAGTCAACGTGACATGCCTTGGACTAAACCTGAAGCCAAGCATTCTCGAGTTCCAGATACCAAGCTCACTACAGTGGATTAAGAACTGCACAGTCGTTGACCCATCAAACCTGTGCAAGGTCATACCAGCAGTGAACTTCACATACCCATTCTGGCTGCCAGGAGGCGTCAAGTACACAATCTTCGGATTTAACCACATAGTAACAGACTACGTTTCAGGTAACGTAACAGTAGACATAACAATATACATCTACGGCTCGCCAACAATATCAACCTCTACACCATCAACCTCCTGGTGGTAACCTACAAAAATCAAATCTAAATTTCTTTTAAACACACCTCTAAATTTGTCTAGTTCTTTTTCCCTATTCTTCTTATTCTTCTTTCAAGTATTCTCCTCCGAAAATCATAAATATCTCCGCGCAATATCTCAACCGTGAAACAGATAAAATATAGAAGACTGCTAGTAGCAATTATACTAGTAGTATCAACAGCAATTATTGGTACTGTACTAGCACTTACATTCAAGGGCGTGCTAGCTAGAATAAACCTGAAGGTTCTAGCAGCAAACTGTACAGTATCTCCTGTAAACGCATCAGTAGTAATGTATAGTGGAGGAATAGCAAAACTTCACCTAGTGTCAAACGTCACCGTCAGGAATGTTGGCAAACTAGGAATGCTGATGTACCTTGTCCCAACAAGTCTACCTCAGGGCTCTGTTCTCGCACTAGCAAACATAACAGTAGTAGGGCCAGACGGCAAGATCGTATGGAGTGGATGCTTAGCTCAGACAACGAGCAAGTATACCGTATACTCAGGCTACTTCTGCAAGCCAAAGATAACTTATACATCTGGAGGAGAGGTTAACATAAGTGTAGAGAAGATAAGCATAGGAAAATCATATAGATATCCAATAATTGTTCACGAAGGAACATATCACGTAATTATCAATGTACTGATAGTAACAGGCTACGTTCAGAATGTTCAGAACATGAGTTACAAAATAACAACAATACTTGAGACGCCTAAGCTTGTCACGAACATAAGCTAAAAGTATCACCATTAAAAACAAATCCTAAATAGCTTATCAGTTCTCCTTGACTAATCTTTATTAAAACATTTCTGTTTCTCTATTATTCTTAGTTAAGTTAATAGTCAGCTCGTCGTGAAGTCATCATTCTCAGCTTTGGTACCCTTCATCACTTAGGTTAGTAATGTGAGTGCTCGTAGTTAATAAAGTAGTCGTGTCAACACTTTATTAGCTAGATGGTATCTACAGGTCAGGTTAGTGTATTATCGCTATGTGACTATCTCTGGAAGCTTTCTTCTAGTTTATGGTTAGGACTTGAAGCATTGCGTAGTGGACGTAGGATATCTAGTGAAGAGTTCTGGGACTCGTTTGCTGACGAGTTTGTTAAACGTGTAAGACAGGATGAAGGTATCGAAAGGTTCACACAGTGGCAACTTTCGCGAATAGAAGCTGGCCCCCGAGACGTTGTGCTTGACTGTGGTTGTGGGTTTGGTAGACTAAGTATACCACTAGCAAAAAGATGCCAAGTAGTCTACGCAGTTGATCAGTGTAAGCGTCTCCTAGATTACCTAACGGAATTCGCGAAGATCGAAGGCGTGCAAGATCGCATAAGAGTAATATGTGGCAAATGGGAGAAGCTGCGTCCTGGCATAGATATTCCACACACTGTCGATGTTGTAGTTGTATCACATAGCCTAGAGCTTGACTCACTCTCAGAAGGATTGAAATTTCTCGTGAATATCACAGGAAAGTGTTGTCACATATTTCACGATGTACTACCGCTAATGTTTGAGGAATACCACATGGCGGTCTCTAAGATACTTGGAAATGATATTCTAGATCTCTATCCTTCACCTGCTGCAATAATATACTTAGCACTTAATGCTCTCGGCGTTTGTCCCTCAGTTGAGATTTTTATTAGGAAATCTATAGTAAGGCTAAGGAAACTTGAAGATATTCTTCATGGGAGAATCTCTAAGATATTACCTGTAGATAATCCGCGTGTTAGAGATGCTGTGCTTGATGTATTTAGAAAATGTATTATTGAGGAAAAATCAGACTGCGTAATAATTGAGGCACATAGACCAATTGCACACATATGGTGGTATTCTAAACAACAAGAAAGATAGACAAGCTAGCGAGATTATGAATATGAACCTACAACATACTCACCATCTTGTTCTTGCAGTACGAAGAATATTTACGAAGTCTGGAGATCTCATTCTAAGAATATTTACAGTACCTTCGTATTTTGACCCTGAGAAAGATGTTCTTCATTTAGGAAATCTTAAGATTTTGAAATTGTATGACTTCTGGATAGATGCACATGAACTATACTTTAGAGCTAGTACAAGGGATAAGCTCAGTAATGTAAATGATATTGTTGGGAAGAAATTTCTCATAAGGTCTGCTGGTGGTAGAGTACTACTAATGCAGGAAATCTCTGACGAGCGTAGTAGCCTAAATTACGACAATATCATAATGAACTACTTATCTAAACCCCTTGGCGTCAGAATAGTCATGCCACATATTGTTCTAGCATTCAGTGAACACATGTACGTGCTTTCAGACTGCGAGTATCAGAATGCTGATGTTGACTACTACTTAGGCAAGATTAGAGGGTTCTTAGTTGGTGCTACGGTGAAGACGTTCTACAACATTCTCGAGAAGCTGAAACAGGTAAGTTTGAGAGGAGAATTTTCTAAGAGAAAGATCTCCTTCCTTGTAGATCTAGTTCTTCCAGTGTTCTCCTCAGTGTCCTTGTGAACTCTTTATTAACCTAATCTTCGAACATTAAACAGACTTCACTACTCTGTGTACGTATATAATTTACTTGTTGTAACTATGTATAACTGTGAGAAAACTTGTACATAGACTATGTATACCTCTGAGACGTGATGAATACTATTCTAAACGTAGTGAGACCGTCATTGTACGTTATTACGAGAGACTACGTGCAAGAGATAGACAAGGTAATGTTCTGTGGGAAGTAAGTATTGGAGGAACGTTTCACGTTATTGAGAGGTTGAAAGTTGTGAAAGTGATCGACGAGTCAAGTGTATGGACTAATAGAAAACTAGGATGGGAACATGTCATACTCTCTAGCAAGGTTAGTCAAGGGTACAGTATTGGTAAGATATTGTATACAGTACTGCTGAGAAGCACCTCAAGAAAGCTACAGATAACTGCCAGTGTTGTAGTAAGTAAAAATCTTTCAAAATACGGAAACTTAATCATAGTATCACTGTAGACTATCAGGGTCAGGGCTGACTGCGGTCTTCACCAGTCTGCACGTCGTAGGTTCATCACCCCCACGAATATTCGCGAGTATATGTGCTGGATCAGTGAGCCCCCATTTCCTCATTGTTTGTTCAGGTAACGGGTGTGTCATCATCTCCTGAAGAAATTGCTTAGTATCTGTCAGTGTCCACCTTTCTAATCATCTAGTCATAGATCCCGGTCTCATCACTCGTAGATCCTGTAGATAATCTTCGACTTTTATCACTATGTCACCTACAGGATGAACTTTGACCCAGTGTGGATAAGCAACAGTGTGAGAACCTGTTCCTGATCGGTATGTTACTACGAGAATTTCTTTACTGTTGCCGAGAACTAGTTTCCCCGTTATTTTATCAATAGTGACACGAAATCTCACATGAAGTTTCTGCTCAAGTTCTCTCAAAGTCTTTACAATACTTGCAGACTCTTCGTAAGTCAATTCGCTTAAGCTGACTATTTTTAGATTGAATTCCTTAAACTCTAGAATG
>JAMOMD010000464.1 GCA_027068725.1 Thermoproteales archaeon
CAAGCCTGTACTCGGGTACATATACCTCAAACACGAATCCCGTGTAGTAGTCGAGTCCTCTAACAATGCTGAAGTCGTAGTACATGTGCTGAACGTGTCCACTAGCCTTAAGCTCGTCAATAAGTATTGCATACCTCTGTATTATTTCCTGAGGAACTTTCAGCTCTTCGAGCACATCAACACACTTCTCAAGAGGAACTTTCACACCTGCAATAGAGAGTAGTTTCTCTACAACATTTTCACTAAGTCCCAGCTCTAGGAGCATCCTTCTGAGCTCGTCTTCGCTAACCTTCTCCTTCTTATCAAGTATTCTCAGTACTTTAATTTTGAGATCTTTGCTAGATATTCCAAGAGTCTCGAGGATATGTTCAACTACCTGTCTGTCATTTATTTTAACTTGGAAATTTCTCAAATTTACTTCTCTAAGAGCATCTGTAAGAACTTGAAGCACTTCAACATCTGCATATGGGCTTTTTGTGCCTATGAGTTCGATACCAAATTGGTGAAATTCTCTATATCTTCCATGCTGTGGCTCATCGTATCTCCACACCTTGGTAAAGTAGTACCATCTTATTGGTTTTGGAAGATCTTTTCTATACGATACTATCCTAGCAATTGGAACCGTGAGATCAAACCTGAGACCAAGCTCTCTTCCTGCCTTGTCTTTGAAGTAGTATATCTCGTTTATTATTTCCTCTCCTGCCTTTGCTTTTAGGATCTCGAAGTGCTCGAAGGCTGGTGTCTCAACTCTAAGGTAGCCGTACGTCTCTGCTATCTTGCATAACTTGTTTCCAATTTCTAGAAGTGGATAGTACTCGTCTGGTAGGAGGTCTCTTGTTCCTCTTACTGGTCTTAGTAGTGTCTCTTCCATCCTCTGGTCAGGTCGTTCATGTCCTCGTTATTAACGTTGTCATCGACTCTAGTATCAGCGTCAGTATGCTGTGCCTAGTTGTGGCGTAGAGTACGAGTCCGAGAAGTATACACACTATGTACGGCATGTAGTAAACTACGAGAATGTGCTCTTCTGGTCTCGTGTTTCTTAGCTGTTCACGAGGATCTTCGAGTACTATCCTGTAGAGTATGTTTGTGACTGCGTGTGGGTCCTTCACTACTGCGTACTTGTGTGGTTTTTCTAGGACTTCTCTAGCTGGGACACACATTGTTGTGAGGTATAGCATTGCTTTCCTTGTTCCTCTTATATGGTATTTCTGTTCGCAGATTCTGAATGTTCTCAAGTTCTTCACAGCTATGTATATTGTGTATGCTAGGACTCCGAGAAGTGCGTTTGTTATTACTGCGATTGTTGGTAGGTCGAGTACTGTTAGAAGTCCTGAAGCTTGGCGAGTGATGAGTGGGGGGCAGCCTAGGGCTATTGTGATTATTGATTTTATGTCTGCGCCTCCGACTATTCTGAACATGTAGCAGAGTCCTGCAAGTGTGAGTCCTGCAATTAGGCTTGATAGGTACAGTGCTTTTGTTGTCTCTGTCGATGTCAGGATCATGTACAGTGTCAGTGCTACTGCAGGGACTGCGAGTAGCCAAGTCTTGTCTGGTATCTCTCTTGTCCTGTAGTCGTGCCATGCCGCGACTGCGTGTGTTGCGATCTGTATTGCGTAGGGCACGTAGGCTAGATCCACTGTTCGAGTTCTGGGTATCGTATTTTTATGCTAGTGCACGTGTGTGTCTGTGTCGATCGTTGTGGAGGTTGATCCTGAGGTTGAGTCGCTGGGTGTGTACTTGTGGTATGCTGTTGTTGAGGATGTGGATAATCGGTCTCCATGTCCTGGTCTCGAGGATCTTATTAGGAGCGTGTTGTCGGAGGTTAGGTCAAGGCTGAGGCTGGAGGATCTGCGTGATCACCCGCATGTTCGTCCTTTTCGTGATCTGTACTGGAGACTGGGAATAGATCCAACTAAGCAGAGGCCGGCGCACGAGGCTCTGCTTAGGAGAGTTCTCCGTGGTGAGGATCTTCCACGTGTATCTCCTGTCGTGGATATTGGCAACATAGTGAGCATAAGGCACGTTCTCCCAGTTGGAATGTACGATCTTGACAAGGTCAAGACCACGAGACTGAGACTCAGGTTTGCGAGAGAGGGAGAGACAGTGAAGCTACTAGGTGCAGGAGAGAGAAGACTCACCAAGAATCAGATAGTTCTCGCAGCAGATGACCAGATACTACACGTATTTCCACACAGAGACAGTGAAAACACGGCAATAACACCAGACACGAGGAGAGTCCTCATAGTAGTTGCAGCACTCGACCCAATACCACAGTCAGCACCACGAGACTGCATACAAGAAATACTACAACACCTACACACATACACAAAAGCAAAAACAACACAACCCCCAACCACCACAAAACCGAAAAACATATAAACCCCCACACCCCACACAAAACACAGAAAACAAAGCCGCGGACCGCCCGCAACAGACCCGCCGACCCCGGTTCGAATCCGGGCCCGGCTACCACTTATAATACTCCTCACGTGCTTCTGTATTACAAGGCTATTCTTCGAGCCCTTTCTTTATCATTGACTTAATTGTTCTAATAAGGCCTACAGCAAGGCTATGTTTACCCTCTCTTTCTGCCTTATCGGCCATTTCCTTAAGTCTTGACAATGTATTTGTGTAATTTCGTCCTTTTCTAATTGTTAATAGGTGTAGTATCTCGGTCCAGCTTATTCTAATTTCAGGATACTTAGCACCACCGGCTCTGCGGCACTTAATGCCATTACTTTCTAAAAAACTTAGAACCTTATCTCGCTCGTGTACATTGCTGTATCTCTTTCTGAGATATATCTCGAAGTTCGTTCTATGCCATTCGTGCGTTATAGAAAACTCCTGATTTAACATTCTCACCGTTATTGGTGTAGACGTTCTCTGCTTGATTCCGTTAAGTGATAGTTTTTTGTAATAAGGTATAGGTTTTAGCTCTACTAATTTTCGAGCTTTATAATCATACAATGTCAGTACCTGTAATACATATCCTAGCGTTCTCTTTAGCTCTGTACTAATGCACTTTATGGATATCTCTCTAAGGTTTCCTCGAACGACATCTATACGAAAACTCAGTGTTTTACACAACTTGTTTATTATATCATATATATGCGACCCTTTATACGTGTGACGTAAGATAGCAATTCTTACTCTGCCATCAGGTTCTACTATACCGTCTCCTGCTATCATACCTGCCAACGTATATATGGCTTCTTCTCTGCTAAGTGCACCACTTTGTACACTTCTATGAATATTCGAAAGGTTTGTACCAATCCTGAGTATTGTGCTAACATTAACCCTAATGTCGCTCGCGACATTGCGCAGTAGTGGTCTAGTAATTTCTATACTCGACGAGACATTTGATAAAAGAATTAATGTGCCTAAAAGTTCGGGACGTGTAGTGTTAAATTTTGTTGCTGAGGTACCTAACTGTACTGATCTGTATTCGCCGTCTGTTATTGCGAGTCCATATAGGAAGTACTGTATTTCTTCTGTTGATACGTTGTGCTGTTGTTCTAGTAGTTTAATGTGGTGACTGCTTATTGTGTCTATGATTTTGTATATTTCTAGTGTCTCGGTTATTTGTTGTAGTGTTTTTGTTGTGATTTTGTAGGCTAGTCTTGCGAGGTCTATGTGTGCTATTGGTAGTGTTCTTGTTGTTTTTGTGTATTGTTTTAGTGTTTTGTTTATTTTTTCTTTTATTGGGCTTTCTCCAGATACTGTGGTTGTGTTGGAAGAGCTACTGAGTATCTTCTGGTAGGATACTGTCTGTATGGTTGCTATGTCGTGTAGTGTTGTTTGTTTTGTTAGGAATTTGTTAATTATGTCTATGGTTTTCTTATAGCATAGTTTTGCTGTGTAGAGCAGTGTTTCGGCCAGTGTTCCTGCTAGTTTCTTTGTTGTTTCTATGTTTGGGTACTGTTGTATGTATTTTCTGACAGTGTCTGGTCCTTGTAGTATTGTTGTTAGTGTTTTCTGTGTTGTCCATGTGCTATGTGTTCCTCTTTTGTCATGTATGTGCAAGTGCTCTGGCTGTGTCTGTTGTAGTTCTTTTATTATGTCTTTGACTAGTGTTGTTATGTTCTTGTTTTCACCTGTCTTCTCCGCGGTCTGGAAGGTTTATGAGGTAGTTTCGGCCTGCTGTAGAATTCTTCTGTATTCCTCAAGCTTGTCCCTGTGCTCAAGTCTCGTGAGCTTAGTCACGATGAGTGCAATAGCAGTGTTCACTGCTAGGCCTATCATGCCTGCCTCAGCTGGGTGGAGAGGTACGTGTATGCCTACGGCTGGGCCGAGCTTGCTATTCAGGAAGGCTGTTATGAGAGAGCCCACGATTAGGCCAGCGAGTGCTCCGTGCCTGTTTATCCAAGTTCTACGTGTTGGATACACTGCTTGGAGTAGTGCAGGAAGGAACTGGAGACCTCCTGCGCAGGCTATTGCAGCTATGTTGAATATGAGCCCTGGCCTCAGGATGGCGAGGTACCAGCCAATTAGTGCCCATGCAAGTATGAGCAGCCTCCCAACGAGCACAAGCTCGCGCTCGCTTGCTCTTGGCCTGACGTATCTCTGATATATGTCTCTTGTCAGTATCATCGAGGTTGTGCCAAGGAAAGAGTCGAGCGTAGACATGGCAGCTGCTGCAGCTCCTGCAAGTAGAAAACCTGCGAGTGCAGGTGGGAGAAATCTGTAGATCATGTATGCCATCACGGCATCTCTCGTGCCATAGGTACTCACGAGAGTCTTCACGAAGCCTGGACTCAGGACATGGTCTAGACCAGTCACGTTAAGCACAGCTACTGCAAGTCCAATCATCATGGCAGGAATGTAGTAGCTGCTGAGGTAGATCGCGGTTGCGACACTTGTCCACTTTATAGTCCACGTGTCCCTAGCAGCGTAGTACTTGACCCACATGTGTGGCAGAAGCATGAGGCCAATACTGAACACTAT
>JAMOMD010000465.1 GCA_027068725.1 Thermoproteales archaeon
ATCAACATTCGGGCCCCACTCTATTTCTACAGGCTTCTCCTCGTGAATGTACAGTACAGTCCTCTTCGAATCTCTAATCAAGTCTCTGATCAGGACATCCTGTTGAGCAATTTTGAGAACTTTCAACATTCGGTCAGAGAAAAATGCCATACTTACCTCACCTCGATCCTGAACTTTCCAGGATCATAACTAGCTAAGAACTCGTTACTAATAAAACGTAGCTCACGTGCAGTGTACGAGAGCATACGCTCAGTAGGCTGTTTTAGAAGTTCTGTAAGCTTCTCACTACAGTAAGGACACTTTTTCAGAAAGTCCTTGCTCACAAAATCGACTCTACATGAGGCACATCTAGCAACGTGAACCTCCTTGTCAGTAGTAGCAACATCTAGCATAATTATATTTCCTGTAGATGTTATCATGACACCATTAACAAAGTCCCTAATTTTTCTCAAAAATTCCTGTGTAAACACTAGATGAGGAGCACCTACGATCAGGTCGACTGGTCCAACGTGTCTGAAAACGTATTCTCTCAAGTTCAGTATAGTTGATAGACTAGGCTTCTCATAAAACTCTACTATAACCCCATACACTTTCTTCTGAGCATTCTTTATCTCAGCAATATCAAATACTGTTCTGTAAATATAATGTGGCTGAGTTTCATCATAGATATTTATTACAGAAATTCCATACAACTCCTTAGTATCAATCCTCGGTACAGGAACAATACCATCACAGCCACCGCACGCACACGCCTTTACTCTATCCTCATCAGGTTTACCGATAGCTGAGAGCTTCAGGAAGACTCTCTTCTTCCCTAGCTCACGTTTACATAGACTAACAATGCTTGCTACTGAAGTATAGTACTCTACATCGTGCAAAATTTCGTACACTTTCTCAAGCTCCTGATCTTCTAGTAGTGCAATAGGTGTGCCTACTCGAACTGGAGCAGAATCAATACTGCACTTCAGTACCTTGAGACTCCTACATAGATGCCACATTCCTGCAACTGAGCACCATCCATGTCTACTGTAGGCTAAGTGAACTAGCAGCATCTCGCCTCTCAAGTGGATACACCATATTTAACCTAGAGCTCCAGTAACTGAACTAGACAAATGTCACAGGATGGTCATAGGATAAAGTGGAGGACAGTGCTCCTGAAGGTTGGTCTAATACCAGTCCTATCAATACTACTCATGGCTGGTCTCGGCAAGGTCATAATAATACCATCAACATACCTTCCTGAAGCTGTAGAGACCGCGCCTTCCATGCTTCCTGAAATTGCCATAATCATAGCAATACAGTTCATAGTCGGAACCGTGCTCTACGCAGTAATAAAATATAGAAGACGCGTACTTGCCCGCCTCAGCTTCTATCTCATTACCGTGACATACATCGCCGGCTCTCTAATAATAGCATTTTACACACTCTACCTAATTGCTAGACCATACATACAATTTCCATTACTACTACCACTCTTACTATCATTCTCTTTGATATTATCAATAATTCTAATACAGTGGTTTGCAAGCAACTGTCCGCTTAAGAAATATCTTGCAGCACTAATAAGCAGTCTAGCAGCAGCAATGAACATAGTCCTATACTTACCACCATCATTTTCTCTACTACTACTTGCTCTCATGCCTATAGTAGATGTATTATTAGTTTACTTTGGCCCTCTCGGAAAATCAATACAAGAACTTAAGAAAATGCAGCCACAGCAAAAGACAGTAACAGAGAGGCCTCAGATATCGGTTATTCACAGTTCGAATCCAATAATTAGAATGACAGTTCAGCTAGATGGTCTAATGCTTGGAATAGGAGATTTTCTACTATACTCACTTGCGTCCATGTGGAGTACAGTGGTAATACTTGCAAAATTCGGAATAACAGTTCTTGCACTTCTCCTACTGTTGTTAGTATATCTTCCACTGTTCCTGACAGCATTTTATATAAACATAAAATTATGCCTCAGAAGATCTTACGGACCTGCAGCAACATTACCACTTGTTGCTGCTCTTATCTTTACATTATCCTGTTACTACCTCCTCCCCTTCAAGTAGTCTCTTCAGAACTTTCTTTCTCTCCTGAGATGTTGGGTAGAGTTTCAGAATGTACGTCCACGGATTCTCGTGAAGTTCTAGCACAAACTTCTTCTTCGTGCTCATCCTGTCTACAGTCCTTCATCTAGGCTAAATAAGAGAACAGTTAAAATAACTAGACACAGGGCCTACCTCAACTAACTGCCTCATAAGTCAAGCAAGACCGCAACACAGTGTGAGACAGAGAGAATTGAAAATTCGTCTCGTAACAAGAAATTGTCCCCAGTGTGGTAGTCCTCTAGTACTTATCGAAGATAGCACACACGTCTGGATTGGCTGTGAAAAATGTGGAGCCTACGTCAGGATAGACAAGAAGACCATAGCTAAAAAAGTGGCAGGAAGCCCAGTATTTCCCTGGGTCGAAATCATCGAAGGACTCTACGAGGCTCTATATCAGATATATCAATAACAAGCTCCTTACCAAAAGTCCTTACCAACTTACCAGCCCTTCTTAGAAGACCAACAACATACCTATACGGCACAGGCACAGCATCTCTACCTCTCCTCTCAAAGTATCTAGAAGCAACAACAAGACCATCCACCTTACCAACAAGACTATCAACATAATGGAAATAGTACAAGTACACCCTTACCCTACGATCCTTACTAAACTGCTCAATAATCGATAAATCACAATCACAGTAGTAGACTACAAGAGAAACATCAAAATACCTCAAGAGAAAATTAAAATAATTAACATACCTGAGAGCACTACTAAGCTTAGGAACATAAATAAAAAGTCTACAAATTCCATAATCTAAGAATGTTCTCAAGATAGTGAACTTATACTTCAAAATAAACAACTCATCCAAAGTAATTATCGGACATACAGCATATTCGCACTGCTTAAAATATAGTAAACGCTCAACATCTCTTTGGAAGAATATGTTCGTATGAACAATATACTCCAAGTCTTTTCTAGCAAATGGTTCTTGGACTATGTATCTTATAGGTATCTTGCTGGACATGCTTCTCAGCACCTTGTGCAAGCTCTAGTACTTTCTTCCAAGTCTCTATATATGTCCTAAGTGTGTCTATGAACTTGTCCGATAGACATATCTTGTTATCTTCCTGTGATAGAAGTCCAAGTCCTCTTAACTTTCTTATAATGTACTCTAGATCTTCCATCCTTACATAGATCTTTTTTGATAATTCAACAATGTTAAGTTCAACACATCCACCATTTCTACATAACTCTTCTATAAGCCTAAGTGCTGGATCTGTGAATCTTGATGGAGAATTGTAGAATATTCTATGCATTAGCTCTTTTAGATTCTTCACTGGGTAAATTCTTATGACGTTTCTTTCCTTTGGCATATGTAGTTCACTATCTCAGGTTTTGGAAGTATGAGACTGTTACCATCACTATCCCTTATCTCGACATACATGTCAAGCACGTATGCTAGTCCTGTCACTGCAGCGAGTACAGCATCTTGTTCATGTCTTGTCCTTGGTCTAGCATTGAGTAGAGTAAGAAGTTCTTTCAAGTCTACTGACAATGCTTTCAGGCTAGATCTTGGGTGAATCTCAATATTGCGAATCCCAAGCTTGTCTAAGATTTCTCGTAGACATATTCCTGTCTCTGTTAGTCGTCTCATGCCTCCAAGCATTGGAGGTATCAGTCTGTATCCCTGTCGTCTACATAGTTTTTCGAGTTCTCGCTCAATGCCTTTCCTAGGAAAGCTCAGTGGTGCATCAATAGCAACTACGATAATGCTATTCCTGAGATATGTGCATAGTGAGAGCACGCAGGTTGGAAATGTTGTGAAGGTCAACGTCCTGAAGCACCTCAAGCATATTGCTGCTATCCCTGTTGTCTCTCTGAGCGGATGTCCAAGATCGACTCCTAGACATAGCTCAGGATGCTGTTTCAAGGTCTCTATGAGATGTACGAGTTTCCTCACTGAAACATGTGAAAATATATAATTTTTCAATTTACTAACACGTACAGGAGGGGAAACTTGACTAGTCGAGGAGTGAGGTTTGAGGACTTTGTAGCTGAGCTACTTGCAAAACTTGGCTTCAACATCGTTGGTAAGAGAGTGAGAGTCTTCGTAAATGGAAGCGAGGTAGGTGAAGTAGACATATTGGCTGAGGATGCTGCAGGTAACAAGTACGCTGTCGAAGTCAAGTCAGGAAAAGTCGACGTAACAGGCATAAGACAAGCATACGTCAATGCGAAGGTTCTGAATGCTAAGCCACTAGTCGTGGCACGTGGTTTCTCAAACTCATCAGCTGAGGCGCTTGCCAAAGAGCTTGGTGTAGAGACCATAATACTTGACGATAATGTCCTAGTAAAGACCGACGAACTAATGACACTGCTCGAGCTGACTCTTTACAGGTTCCTGGACGAGGTGCTCACGGGTCTTGAGACGCTGCTTGAAGTTGCTCAGGATGAGAAGCTTGCAGATGCTATCCTGAAGTGTGATGACTGGAGCTGCGTGTGTACTAGTCTTGGTCTTGATTCTTCGTCCTGTGGTAGGCTAATACAGAAGCTTCGTAGTGAGACAAAGAGCTCTCTCATGTCGAGCTTCCTGAAGGTCAAGACCATGATCAAGCTTATTCGACTTGCATGTAGATTATTTAGAGCAGACATAGGCAAAGTAGAGCATAATGGTATCGCTGAGAAGCTTGGACTTTCAGGAGCTCAAACAGAAAATAAAACCTAAGGTTCAGCCCCTCATCTGGGATCCAGATAAGAAGATCCTGAAGGTTCTTGACCAGAGAAAGCTTCCACACGTTGTGGAGTACTACGAGGCAAAGGATGAGCAGGACGTGTTCAAGTGTATAAGAGAGATGTATGTACGTGGAGCACCTGCAATT
>JAMOMD010000466.1 GCA_027068725.1 Thermoproteales archaeon
CTGAGGGTTAGTACTGTGCCTATTGGGTATGGTCTCGGTATCTTAGCGTAGAGGTTCTCTCCGATTTTGACTATGCTGTAGTAGCCATCCCATCTTACTACGACTCCCTCAGCATAGTCTCCTGGTCTCGGCCGATCCTTGGTTGCGTAATGACTTGGTGTGCGTAGTGGTGCTAGTAGTCCAGCTAGCTTGAGCTCTGGCTCTAGCTTGAATAGTTGTTTTCTCAAGTATGGTGGTGTTACAAGGTATTCCAAGTTTCTCATTAGGAATCTAAGTTCTTTAGGATCGTACTTTCCGTAAGTATACACGTACAGTGTACCTGCTTGAAAAATTGCTGCTCCTCTGCAGATGTAGCTTATCTTACGAACTTTCTCACGCTCATCAGGAGCTTCTTCTAGAACATTCCAAGGAACAGCAACGTCAATTATTGGCTTTAGCAGACGAGGAAATTTACGAGACATGGTAAAGACTTTGGTAACAAGTTTTTACTAGAAAAGAAGGACGCGTTGAGTAAGGTCGTGATCTTACTTCTTTTTCTTACTCTGCTGTGCCTTAGCTGTGGTCTTCTCTTCCTCCTTTACTGATATCTTTCCTCCTAGCTTTCTCTCCTCTTCCTCACTTGTCATGAATAGTGATGTTCTCTGTCTACCACCCATGGTCTCCATCTGCGTCTAGTATCGTGGTTATATAAAGTTATTCGAGTAATGCAGTTATATTCTCAAATTGTTGACATGTCTAATGGAGAAGGGCTTCATAGTGTTTGATCCCTCAAGATGCATGGGCTGTAAGTCTTGTGAAATTGCTTGTGCTGTAGAGCACTCGCTTTCTAAGAACCTGTACTCGGCCATCATGGAGTATCCTAGGCCTAAGCCTAGGATCAGGGTATTTCAGGTAGATAGTGTTAAGCTTCCACTCACATGTAGGCACTGTGAGGAACCTCCATGTGTTCAAGTATGTCCAACAGGTGCAATGTATAGGACAGAGGAGGGCATTGTCCTGAACAGGCCGGAGAAGTGTATAAGATGTAGACTCTGCGTGCTTGTATGCCCAATTGCTCATCCCTATGTGGATCCTGAGACTCGAACACTTGTGAAGTGTGATCTCTGTATACACAGGCTTAGGCAGGGAAAGATGCCGGCCTGTGTTGAGGCTTGTCCAACTGGCGCGCTCATGTACGTGACTGAGAGAGAGCTTGCTGGAGAGAGGGCTCGCATGATCTCTGATGTCATGGTCAGGATGCTTGAGGAGTTCAAGAAGTTCAGGATGGGCAGCACTTAGTGATAATATTGTAATTTCTTCCACATCTTATAAGAAGTCAGATTTTGATGAGTACAAAGATCGAGCCCTCAAAGGTTACTTCAGACAAGACTACGCAGGAGCTTGTTGAGAAGGCACTTGAGGAGAAGATTGAGACAATCTGGCATAGATACTCATCACAGCTTCCTCAGTGTGGCTTTGGTCTACTTGGCCTGTGCTGCAGGAACTGTCTCATAGGACCCTGCAGGATTGATCCTTTTGGACAAGGTGCACAGCGTGGTTCCTGTGGAGTTGATGCTGATGTGATGGTTGCTAGAAACCTCCTGAGACATGTTGTTGCTGGTGCAAGCTCATATACTGACCTTGCAATGGATGTCCTAGACTACCTCCTGGCCGTCGGCGAGGGCAGGTGCAAGGACTTGTCAATAGTTGACAAGGCCAGGCTCGAGGAGCTGTGTAAAGTCCTTGATGTCCCTGTCGAGGGCAAGGACGAGCTAACGCTTGCCAGAGACGTGGCTACTAAGCTTATTGCAGAGTTCTCAATGCCGAGAACAGGCACGATAGTTGAGAAGACCGCACCTCCAGAGCTAGTTGAGCTATGGCGTGGACTTGGCATTCTTCCAAGAGGACCTGCAAGAGAGATTGTTGAGGCTCTGCACAGGACTCACGAAGGTGTGTGTCTTGATCCTGAGGAGCTGCTCCTGTCCTGTCTCAGAATAGGAATTACTGCTCTCTGGCAGTCTGCATACCTGGCCTATGCTCTTCAGGACGTGCTTGCAGGAACTCCAAGTCCAAGAAAGGGACCAATGGGCCCAAAGACAATTAGCGAGGACTACGTGAACATCGTGGTCAGGATAGCCAAGAGACCAATCATGAGAAAGCTCGTGGAGATTGCGAAGAGCAAGGAGACGGAGCAGGAGGCAATAAACGTGAATGCTCTAGGTGTTAACGTTCTAGCACCTGCAAACTACGTCATGAGTGAGGTCGTTCTCGCAACCGGCCAGGTTGAGCTGTTTGTTGTCGACTATCTATGTACGATGCCAGGCATTGTACAGGCAGCAGAGAAGTACCACACGAAGCTTGTGTCACTATCAAGATCAGGAAAGGTGCGTGGTGGACTCCTTGTCGAGGTTACACCAGAGAACCTTGGTGAGAAGCTGAAAGAGGTAGTCAAGCTCGCAATTGAGAACTTCAAGAACAGGAAGGAGGAGAAGCTGTTCACTCCAAAGACTCCACCAGAGACAGCAATGATTGGATGGTCAATCGAGGCTCTGAAGTCTCAGCTAAAGGGTAGTCTCGAGCCTCTGGCTAATGCAATACGTGAAGGCAAGATCAGAGGCATAGCAATACTGTTCGGATGTACGACTCCCAAGGTCGTGCATAACAAGGCTCATGTTGAGATAACGAAGGAGCTCATCAAGAACGACATAATCGTGTTTGGAACAGGATGTTGGAACATTGCTGCAGGAATGGCCGGCCTCCTGAAGCCAGAGGCACGCACAATGGCCGGTCCTGGACTAAGCAAGTTCTGCGAGGAGTTTGGCATACCACCATGCCTGTCCTTTGGTGGCTGTGCTGACAATGCTAGGATCGTCAAGCTAATTGCTGAAGTAGCATCACTGCTGAAGGTACCATTCAACAAGATGCCAGTTGTTGCCTCTGCTCCTGAGCCAATGGCTGAGGAGATTGTTGCTCTCATGTTCGGAATGGCTGGTAGCGGAATACCAGTACATACTGGTGTGCCGCTTCCAGTATATGGAAGCAAGTTCGTTGTTGAGTGGCTCACATCGAGGCTTGAGAAGTTGACTGGAGGAAAGATATTCCATGAGGCTGACCCAGCAAAGGCTGCTCAGGAGCTAGTGAGGATTGTCGATAGTAGAAGAAGAGAGCTAGGGTGGTGACATGTGACTACAGGACGAGCATCACCTGAGGAGCTCCTCAAAGACTGTAACATACAAGTATCAGAGCTTGATGATAGAACTCTCCTCGCCTCTGTAGATCCTGAAAATCTTCCTGACGTTATTGACTGTCTTGTCTCAAAGCTTGGTCTACATTTCGCAACTTGTCTAGGAATAGACTTGACAGCACTTGGTGATGGACATGTCGAGCTTATCTACGTCCTGACAATGCCAGAACATGCCAAGATCCTGCTAGTTAAGACAGCTCTCACACGAGAGGCATGTCTCAAGCCATGTCATGTGAAAGTACCAGCAACACTATGGTGCGAGCTTGAGACTCGTGACCTCGTTGGAGTTAAGCTATGTGACGTTCCATCAGGAAGGTTTGTTCTACCAGACTCAGCTGAGGAATATCCACCATTGTCAAAGCTCCACATCTACAGCGATCGCAGGATAAGTGTAGCGAAGTGTCTTGAAGTTAGGCATCCTGAAGGATTTGTTGAGCTGTTTCCTCATCATCCATACTTTTACGAGCACGAGGACATTCTGGTCAAGGTATCTGATAACAAGGTAGTCGATGTCTACTATCGAGGTTTCTACAATCATAGAGGTATAGAGAAGCTTGGTGAGTCACGTCTCAGGATTGATCAGCTGCCATTTCTTGCAGAGAGAATATGTGGTATCTGTGGCTTCACGCACTCGACAGCAGTATGTCAAGCAGTTGAGAATGCGCTCAGGATAGAGGTTCCTGATAGGGCAAGATTCTGCAGAACCCTCATGCTGGAGCTTGAGCGAGTTGAGAGTCATCTTCTATGGCTTGGACTCATGTGTTATGCACTTGGTAGAAAGGACCTGTTTCTCAAGGTCATGAAGGTCAGGGAGAAGATAATGACAATCTGCGAGATACTTGTCGGTAACAGGAAGATGTACGGTCTCAACACTATTGGTGGAGTAAGAGAACTCATAACTCCTGAAAGTGTGATGAAGGTACGCTCATCCTATGCTCAGACGCGAGATGAGATACTTGATGTTCTTAAGCTTATTGAAGACTTTCCTGAGCTAAGACAGGTACAGGGAGTTGGCGTCTTATCACGAGATGATGCTCATAGACTAGGCGCTGTAGGTCCTGTTGCACGTGCCTCGGGAATACCATATGATGTACGTAAGGCTCTTCCATATGCTGCATATAGGGAAGTCAGCTTCTCTGTTCCTGTAATGTCTGAAGGAGATGTCTATGCTAGGTACATGGTCAGACTACAGGAGACTAGGGAAAGTCTTGACATAATTGAGCAGGTACTGTTCAGGGATGAGATAGTTAGTGGTCCTGCAAGAGCAGAGTACACGTTTGAGGAAGGAAAGCTTGGTGTAGGCATTACTGAGGCTCCACGTGGTGAGAATGTTCATTTTGTACTGACTGGCCGAGATATGAGAGCGTACAGATGGAAGGTTCGTGCACCAACCTATGCTAATCTACATGTTCTTCCGAAGATTCTGATTGGGCAGGACGTGAAGTATGCTAACATAATTGTCCTAAGTCTTGACCCATGCCTATCCTGTACAGATAGGCTAGTCCTCGTGAAGGAGGTGAGAAGATGAGAGGCATACCTCAAGTAGATACGAGTAAGTGCTATGCCTGCGGTGCCTGTGCTGTAGCTTGTCCTGTTGATGCTATCACGGTTACTTATGGCGAAGAACGTGCAATC
>JAMOMD010000467.1 GCA_027068725.1 Thermoproteales archaeon
GAATTTTGCTTAAAAATACGAGACTATTAAAACTAAAAGGGTGATGATCTCCCTACTAGCTGAGTACTCCTTGATGAGAAGCCTCATTGCTGACTTCCACCTCCTGTAATTCCGGAAAATCTGTGCACTTTGAGCCACTGCACATACCATTCAGGTAATTTTTCGTACATATCCGTCAAGGGGTCTGGAACGCCAGCCTCCATGAACGATCTTAATCGAGTTGTACAGGAAAAGCAAGTTCCACACGGTCTCTCTCCTCCCCTGTAGCAGCTCCAGGTCAACTCATACGGTACTCCAAGTCTTACTCCTTCTCTAATTATGTCAGCTTTAGTCATATTCACGAAAGGAGCCCACACACAGATCTCCGCCTTCCTTTCTACCACCGCTGCGCTGCCTAGAGCTACTGCCCTACTGACAGCCTCTACAAATTCTGGTCTTGTATCAGGATACCCCATTGTCTCATATCTGTGAACTGCAATACCGATCAGTCCACGAGAGTACCCACGCTCAAGTACTAGAGACTCAACCCATGCTGCTGCAAGTGCTATAAACACGAGATTTCGCTGAGGAACGTAGTCCCTGCTTACCTTAGATAGCTGTACTTCTACACCACCTTCGACAAGTCTTGATGCGTAAAACGCCCAGGATATTGACGATAAGTCAACTATCCTATGTTCAATAACTCCTGCAAGGGTACTCAACCTTTTAGCACACTCTACCTCCTTCCTGTGCTTTTGTCCATAAATTAGCGTTAATGCATAAACATCAGCATCAAGCTCCTTCTTAGCTTTCCAGAGTAAAGTAGCCGAATCTAGGCCACCACTTAACAGAACTACACAACAAGTAGACATTCCAAAAGAGTATGAGGACTGTACGGTAGAAGATTAGTCCAAGCCAGTACGTTACTTCTTCTTTTTCTTCTTCTTTTGCGCCTTCTTCTGTCTAATCTCTTCTCTCAGCTTCTCAGCCTCCTCCTTGGGCATGTTCCTGAGCTGTATGTAGAGTGGCTCAATCTTCTTTCCAAACTCAGGATCGTCGTATACGTGGACCTCTACCTTGCTCTTACCCCATCCAAACTCAGTGTATATGTGCCTGACAAAGACTCTGTTAACATCGACTCCAAGCATCTCAGCAACCTTCTGCCTGACCTCTAGTCTTGTCGGAGTTGGAAGACCAATGTGCCAGATCTCTATCATCAACTCTCTTCTTCGTAGAAGCGGGTTCTTCCTGTCCTCAACTATCTTGTAGACTATCTTACCCGGCTCGATTCCTTCAGGTAGTACCTTAACTAAGCTCTCAGGTATGCTCATGATAGCGTGTGTAGGAGGTCTAGTGAGTATTTAAACTTTGTGAGAGAAACTATGGCACGTCTATTGCAAACATGCCCTTCCTATTTATGCCAAGCTTCTTTGCGAAACAGGACTTCTCTGGGTCTATTATTATTATGAGACCATACCACTCGTCTGAGAAGTCTTTACCTCCACAGACTGGGCATACTGGCTCGTTTTCAGGAACGATGGCTTTACAGTTTCTGCATGCCTTGTATCCGGGGAGTGCTCGTTTCCTGACTCTTCTTCTGCCAGTTGTTGACGATGACATTGTGCTGATGTAGTAAAGTGAGGGAGGTTATTAACCTACTTGCCTGGCTTTGCAGGTGCCTTCTTCTTGAGTGCTTGAATGTCCTCCTCAATCCACTCTGGCTTGCCTAAGAATGGCTGTCTAGCCGTGAGTCCTATCCTGATTGTGAGTCCATGAGCAGTTAGTGCGTAGCTTACGCTTACTATGCGTACTCTAACAGTATCTCCCTTGCTTAGCCTTCTCTTAGTCTTCTCTCCAATAAACGTGCCACTCATCTTGTCGTAATGTATGATGTTGTCATTCATCATCTGAGTCTTATGTAGTAGTCCTCTCACAGGCCCAATCCTGACGAAGGCTCCGTACTCCGTAGTCTCAACTACGTCTCCCTCAACGACCTCGTTGTTCAGGGGAGTGAACACGAGAACCTTCAGCCTAACTTTGTGATACGTTGCTCCATCACCAAACGTTATGATACCCTTCTTGCTGACCTCGAGAGAGAGAATTTTCACAAATACACCTATGTCACGCTCAATCTTGCCCTCATACTGTTCTCGAAGCTGCTCGTACGCAACCTTCTCAAGAGGCTCTCCAAATCTCGAAGGTGGAATCCTAACGTAGTCCTCAACTGTTAGTACACGCCACAAGGTTATCGCCAAGCAGTGACACGTAATAATGTACTTTTAAGCCTACTCCTCGAAAGTGAAGAATCTGCTTTTTCGAAGGTACATAACTCTTACTCCCGCAGATTCAAGCCTCTTCCTGAGCTCTAAATCACACGTAACCACTATTATGTTGTAGCCTCTTTCGGATAGTCTTCTAGCAATGTCTAGTATAGCTTTGTCAGTCGGCTTATTCTCGTCATATGATATTATTGAGAACTTGTTAATGATAAGTCTTAGAGATAGTTCTGCTGCACGTGAAGTTGCTCGTTCTCTCTTTGTAGATAGTTCTTTAAGTTCTCTAATTGTGTTTGGTAAAATTATTGGAATGTGAGGTCCAACTGTCAGATATACTTGACGTAGTGTATCTACCTTTTCTTTGAATATTGCTAGTATAGAACTTGTGTCATATATTACGAGTGGAAGCTTCTCCTGCTTACGTGACATTAAGCTACTCGTAGACTACAGTTCCTCCCTGTATTGTTCCATAGCCAACTATTCTCCATCTGTTCTCTACCTGCTTCGTCAGGACGACCTTAGCTCCCTGTTCAGCACAGATTGCTTTTCTTAGCGTCACAATGACTCGTCCATCCTTTCTCAGCTCCTTGACCATGCCTAGAACTGTGGCTGCACCAGCGTTCACCATGAGCACATCTCCCTTCTTTATCTGGTACTGCTTGTCCTTCCTGATCTGCTCGTAGTCTAGCTCTATCTCAGACCAGACTGGTGGTAGCTGGTTTGGATGACCCACGACACTGCCCACGAGTGCGTCAGCTTTTGTCAGTGCAGGATCGAGCTTTGTGCCTATTCCTACTAGTGCTCCAGGTCTTGCGTAGTCTACGAACTCTTTACCTATGGATATTGAGACTACGACTGATCTTAGTGGAACATGTTTAGCACCTACCTTCAGTCCAGGTCTTATCTCAATCTCGTCCCCAACCCTTATTTCTCCTCGAACAAGTACTCCTCCCAATACTCCTCCAACTAGGTTCTCTGGTGGAGTTCCAGGTTTGTTAACATTGAAACTCCTCAGTACATGCATTAGAGGTGGTCCTGGCGCGAACTCTGTCTTCTTTGGAAAGTACTCGTGTATGAGCGTGGCAATTGCGTCTATGTTGACCTTGTGAAGTGCAGATGCTGGTACTATTGGCGAGTTCTCGGCCCAGGTTCCTTTCAGGAATTTCTTAATCTGCTGATAGTTCTCGATAGCCTTCTCCTTTGGCACAAGGTCTATCTTGTTCTGGACGACGATCATCTTCCTGATGCCCATGATTGTTGCTGCAAGAAAGTGCTCCTCAGTCTGAGGCTGTGGACAAGGCATGGAAGCGTCAATTATCATTATTGCACCATCGACAAAGCCAACTCCTGCAATCATTGTTGAGAGCAGAACCTCGTGACCTGGAACGTCGAGTATCGATATTTTCCTTATGAGACGGGGCTCAGACCCGTCAGGACATTTCCCATCCTGTAGTAGGCCATCAGTGATGTAGCGAAACTCTCCTGATGGACACTCGTATACTCCAATTGTGACGTAGCCTAGCTTTATGGTCATTGCTCGCTTAATCTCCTCGCTATGTCTCGCAACCCATACACCGCTAAGCGCCTGTACGAGTGTTGTCTTTCCATGATCGACGTGTCCTAGCGTTGTCAGTATCGTGTCTGGGTATACAATCTTCTCCTGAGACATTAGTCAGAATTAGGCGCAGTCAAGAGAAATTAAAAATGCTTGCATGAGCATCAGTCCTCGACACGTACTCTTCTACTAATTTCGTCCAGAGTCTCCTCGTCTACGTTAAATGCAACTAAGTCAAACCTCCTATCATTAGCTACCCTGAGAGCTGCTGCTCGGCTTGGATCACTAACAATACAGAAGGCAAGTCCCTGATCTGTCATGAAGTAGCCGTAGTACCTTCCTGGTGTGTATAGTCCAAGTATGCGGTATCTAACTCGAACGTTTCTAAAAGGAATAATCTCGACTATTGAGTTCAGCGGTATCCTGATGTATTTTCTAGGTCTCAGACATAGAATGCGCTCTAGTACTGAGAGCTCAATCAGTAGATTATTATCCTCTAGTCTCACTTTCACCATTCTGATTCTCTATTTATGTTACATCTACGAGAGAACTAATTAGGCTGAAGGGATCGTCCGCAAGTCGTGTCTTGGCTTGTGCTTTTTCTAGTTCTTTAATCATGTGAGGAAGTACATTGAGTGCCTCTGTCACGGGAGAAGGTACTGGAAGTCCTAGAAGAGGACCGAGGATCAGGATTGTGAAGAGAAGCTCTTTTTCATGAAGTTCAGATTCTACATGTTCTCGAGCTATATCAGTTATGTAGTCTTTCAGTCCTTGAAATATTTCTTTTAGAAATCTCCTCAAGCTCCGTGTCATTTCTCTACTCTGCTTTTCACGAAGAGAGCCATAAGTACTAAGTTGAGTGCTAGCGATACTCCAAGTATTATGCCTACTATAACTCCTGTGATTACTCCCATTCCTCCAGATGCTACTATTGATGGGACGACGTAGGCCTCGTACCAGACTAGTGCAGAGGTCACGGTTATCCATAGGAATATTGCAGGCACTACTACTAGAAGTCTTGCTCCTGTGCTTCTGCAGATCCTGTATATCCACGCTGATATTACCATAAGTGCGAGACTTGCCAGTAGCTGGTTCATTCCTGAGAAGCTTGGCCATAGTATTAGGAATGAGCCATTCCACGCAAGTAGTAGACCTAGCAGGACTGCTATCAGTGATGCAAGCCACTTGTTCGATAGGGCATTCCTGATCTTTGGTGATCTTAGTCCAAGCATCAGCTCATGCCAGGAAAATCTTGCGAGTCTTGCAGCAGTGTCTAGTGAGGTTAGTGCAAATCCTGTTATCCATATTGTCGCAAATATTGTCATTGCCTTAATGTTGAGTCCAAATGCCTCGTGGACAGTCAGTGCGTATGATAATGGTATGACTTTCCACTTTCCTAACGTCTTCAGCAGATACGCATACTTATCTGCAAATAGCTGTGGATTCGCGAGCATCTGCCTGATTAGGCTCTTCGTGGCTGGTGGAGCTATCATGAGCATTGCCATGGGCACGAACGCTGCCATTGTTGCAACAACCATTGTTGCGAGAAAGCCCTCGCTTAACATGCCTCCATAAGCTACGAGTAGTGCATCAAGCTCATTTGATAGCTGTTTTGACGTTGTTCCTGATGCTACAAGGCTATGAAATCCTGATAGTGCTCCACACGCGACTATGAGTGGTATACATGGCCAGAATGGAGTTGGCACGCCATGTATTATCCTTGGCATGAAGCTCGTGATTGCTGGAATCTCAGCTGGGTGCCATGCAACTACGGCAGCTGCACCACCTATTATGAGGCTTGCCCATAGTATGAGAACGTTCGTGAAGTCTCTAGGCTGCAGCAGCAGCCACACGGGGAGGCTTGCAGCAATTATGCAGTATATGGCCAGTATGAGCATCCATAGCTGACGTGTCGTGATGCCTATTGATGCGGCAATGCTCGTCATGAAGTGGCCGAACACGTCACCAAACATGTAGCCAAGTGCGACTGATGCTATTACTGCCACTACTGCTAGTACTGTACCACCTGCAACTCCTAGTCTTGTCCTGTACATGACTGTGCCTACGAGCAGTGCAAATAGTATTAGCACAATTGCTGCAAGACCACTGCCAGGAACACCTGTGAAGAATGCTGCTGTGACAGCGATGAATGCTGCAATTACTAGTATTAGCGCGAACCAGACGTAGAGATTGAATATGTATGATGCCTTCCTGCCAAGTAGCTGACCAGCTATCCAGCTTATGCTTCTGCCCTCATGACGTACAGAAGCCATGAGGGACAAGTAGTCGTGCACTACTCCGATGAAGATGTTGCCAAACCATATCCAGAGCAGTGTTGGAAGCCAGCCCCAGGCAAGTGCAATTGCTGGCCCAACTATTGGTCCTGCACCTGCGATACTTGCAAAGTGGTGACCGTACAGTATTAGCTTTGATGTTGGTGTGTAATCAACACCATCGTACAGTCTATGTGCTGGAGTTATCTTGTCAGGACTAGCCTCTACTATTCGTCTCTCTAGATACTTTCCATGAGTTAGGTAGGAAGCTACGTATATCAGGACTGCCAGTATTATGAACAGGCCTGTCGAGATTGGCACGCCACAGTGACAATAATGGAATTAAAGGTATTACGCTCACTATTGAACAGACTTGTTCACTAGAGAATAATGCTAGTCCACGTAACTCACCTTAACTCTTCGGTCACCATCAATGCGCTCAATCTCGATCAGCTCAACTGGAACATTCTTTGAACGTGCCTCCTGCACTATCTGATCAATGAACTCACGACTCTGCGATGTTATGACTAGCTGACTGACCAGCCTCTCAGTTATTAGCCTAGTTATTAGACTAGCAAACGCCTTCCTAACCTCAACATCTACGTAAGGTATTGGCTCATCCATTATTAGGAAGCTCACGTTGTGACTAGCGACTGAGTACACAGACAACATGAATGCTAGAGCAAGAGTTAGTCTCTGACCATCGCTCATTCTTGATATTGGGACTTTTCTGCCGCCTCTCCTTATGCCATATAGAACGTACTCACTTACTAGAACTCCAAGGCGCTCGCGTGTACTTATCTCTATGCTTGCTCCCGTGAGATCAGGATGAGGATATATCATTCTGAAGTACTGATCAACAAGTGATCGTGTGCGCTCGATCATTCTCTCTCTAAGATCCTTCTGTATTTTCCTCAGGACATTCCTAATCGTGTTAAGTTTCTTGTAGAGATCTTCAAGCTTGTAGACTCTGTTCCTGAGCTCCTCAACAGTCTCAACAGGAATCGAGCTGAGAATCTGCTCAAGCCTAGAAGCCTCAACACTAAGCGCGTTTAGCCTCTCGCGAGTCTGCTCAAGTCTTCTAGAGACTTCAGAAATCTCTTCCTCTAGACGAGAAGCACGAGAGAGATCAAAGCCCTGAGCACGAAGCTTCTGTTCAAGCTCCTTTTCCTCACGTAAGAGCTCTCTATACCTCTTGATCTTCTTCAAAAGCGTTAGTGCTTCATCAACCTTGTCTAATCTACTTCTAACTTCATCAATTAGAAATCTAAGTACCTGAGCACGCTTCTCAAGAAACCTTCTATTCTTATCAATGTTCTCAAGCTTTGCAACAACTCTACTATAGTTCTCTCTCAACATTTTCAACTTTGTATAGAGTTCCTCATACTCACTAACAATAGGCTTGAGACTTTCCATCTTTGCTAACACTTGCTCAAGCTCAGTAATCCTGCGTCTAGCATTCTCTATCTCATCAAGAACCTTCCTATGCCTCTCCCTCAGCTCCTCAATTCTTCTCTTCGCCTCCTCCCTATCCTTATCACTAAGCTCTCTACCACACACAGGACAAGTGTCTAGCCGTCCTGAAGCAATTGCCTGTAGTATAGTTATGATAGCAGAGACAACACCTACATCACTCGTAGTCTTCTCCACGAGCTCTCTAAGACGCTCAAGCTCGCTTCTGATAGCCTCAGGCTGACCATACTTATTCTCCAGCTCCTGATACTCCCTAAACTGACTTTCCAGCTCTCTAAGTCTTCTCTCAATATTCCTTATCTCACTACTAAGTCGCTCAGCCTCTACCTTAAGCTCCTCATGAGCCTTAGCAAGATTCTCCTTCTCTTCATCAAATCTCGATAAAGCATCTTCAAGACGCTTCAAAATATCATAAATTTTCAGCGCAGCTTCTTCCAAGTTCTGAGAGGTTATAGAAAGCTTGGCAAGCTCCTCAGCTTCCTTAGAGAAAAGCAACTCCTCTAATTTAGAAACTAGAAAACTCCTAATAAGATCAAGCTCAATCTTTATTGAAGTTTCAGAAACGTCACTCTCCTTACCACTTATCTCCTCTTCAAGTTTCTCACGCTCACTCCTAATTTGAAGATACTTAATGTATACATTCTCAAGATCCCTCAAAGACTTAAGAATACTATTTCTCTCCTCAATAAGCTTAGCATACTTCTTCTGAAGCTCCTCTTCAAGTTTCTTCAATTCTTCTATCTCCCTCTTTATTCTATCAAGTGCTCTACGCGCTTCCTCAACAGACCCATACCTTGATATTATCTCAGGAAGCTCCTTATAGGCAGATAACTTACTCTTCTCTTGCTCAAGTATCTCTTCTACTTTTCTGATTGGTATCGACTTGTATATATTTTCAAGTATATCTATGCCAAATAGCTTATCAATAGTCAAGCTTCTTCTCGTTGATGTACCATAGACAAGTCCTTCGAGAACTCTATGAGTTACTAGAATAAACCTCGAGAAATCTTCCTCGTCTAGTCTAAGTATTTCAGTAATGATATCTGTCACATCTCTAACAGTAGAGGCAACCTTCTTGCCTCCAATAACTAGCTCGACCTGATGCTCTCTGGCAGAATCACCAACTCTCTTAAGTGCACGCATGACACGAAGCTGCTCACCCGTGTCCTCTCTTACTAGTGTCAACGTTACACGTGCCTCGGACTCCTCCTCATTTATCAGATCTGCGAGCTTTGCTATTCTCTCCTTAATCTCAAGCTGCTTACCGTATAGTGCATACTCTATTGCTTGGACTATGCTTGATTTTCCAGCACCTACAGGTCCGTAGATTGCTACTATTGGCCTATCGAAAGGTATGCTAACTTTTCCACGAAATCCTCGGAAATTGATAATTTCGAGACTCTGTAACCTGTACTTGGTCATTCTTCCTTGATCTCTATGCCAATCTCCTTAAGTAAACCATACACTAAGTCACGCACCTTCTTCTGACCACCCTGCTTATATGCCTGATATAGCTGTTCTGCAAGTCTGTAAGTATCCTCGTCAGGTATCTCTCTTCTAAGAAGCTCAAGAACAATCTTATCAATTTCAGTACTCATCTCTCGCTAGCCTTCTTAGCAAGTATTTGAACCCATGGATTATCACGCAAGAAATCAGGCACACCCTCACTAGGCGTAGCTCCTGCTTCCTGTACCGCCTCCTCAACCATGACAGGCTTTGCCTGCGGTTTCTCAGCAGGACTTACAGTAGCACCAGTCTGAATACTTGTCTTAAGTCTCTCTATCTCTAGCTTTAGTCTATCAACAACGTTCCACAGACTATTCAACTCCTCTTTCAGCTCCTTCCCAATTCCGGATGTCGTAACCTTTGACTCGAGCTGACGTACTCTATCCTCAAGTGCCGAGATTCTTGTCTCAAGTATACGAATTTCCTGTATAATTTTCGATAGCTGTTCATTAACTATCTCAGCTATTACTGGTCTAAGCCTATCAATACTCTCTATATCTACGACCTTTCTAATTCTTATAGCAGGGCTCGGAAGAACCTCCACAACTGTTCCTTTTTCAAAATCAATACCAAGCACACCTATAGAGAGTTTTTTCAATAGTTTCCCATCTAGAAGATGCACATATTCACTCTGTAGTGCTACATATACTTTATTGAAATTGTTTCTATCTTTTGCAAGTTCCATTAATGTTGAGTTAAGTCTATCAACATCTGGAAAATCTTCGAAAAGTACAAGCTTTATGAGTACAGTATTGTCTCCCTCTCTTGCAAGAATCTCGTCTTCTCTAACGTCCTCTATTACTATGCCTCTCTCTCGTGCCCAAGATCTGACTATGGATAGTGCCTGTTCCTGAATTAGTGAAGACACGAGTCTCAGGATAGTGTGCTAGTGTGGAGGTGTTAACCCTATCGATAACTCACTTCCAGGTGTACCATCCCTCTTTGTACTTCTCGTTCCATTTCACGGTAGTGGGTAGTGCATAGCCGTAGATTATTGCTCCTCTCCATACGCTGAACTGCGGGTCCTTAACCATCCTGACATTGAGCTTCTCAGCTAGGTCAGGTAGCTTCTCTGCCACCATTATTCTTATCTTCTCGGTGCTCGTGACAGCAACGTCTTCTAATCCAGGAGGTACAGACCAGTTGAACGCTCCTCCGCTCAGGATTATTGTTCCAATGATCTTCTCCTGAATTTCGACTGGCGTCTTCTTTACGCTCATTATCAGTGCTTCTGCAAGATCCATCTCTCCGTAGAACACCATATCGCCAACAACGACGTCCTCTATGACGAGTCTACCCGTCTGTATGTAGCTTGCGAACTCCTCATGCTTTGGATTGAATATTATCTCGCCAATCAGGAACCTCATCCAGGAATGCTCAACAAGCTCTATCTCTACAAGTGGCCCAATCTTCACTTTGACGGCAAATCTCTTCGGATTCTCTCTAGCCTTCCTAATTGCCTCCTTGAGGTCTCTTGGCACTAGGCCTATCTGTCTCTTGACTGTCTCAACAACGTACTCGTCCTTCGCAAGATCGCCGTAGCCCGCATCTTTCAGGATCTCTCTTGTTATGGCATTAGCTTCTGCTCCTCCTCTGTTAAGTGCTACAATGCCCTCTCTAATTGGGCCGTAGCTTATTGGCACGACCTGTATATTGCCATGCCCAGCCTCAATGACCGAGCACGTGACTGCCTTCTCTGCTATTGCCACCGCGAAAGGCTGGTCAACTATCGTTACTGCTGCTATGAGCTTGCCCTCAAACTCCTCATCGACCTCTCTATGTATCTCTATCATTCTCTCTCGCATGTAGTCTGGCGCTAGTGCACTAAGTGCAATGACCACGTAGTATCCTCTGAAGTCTGGCTGATTAGCAGCCTCAGGATAGAACTGCTGAAAGCCAAAGCGAACAAGCTCCTTGACTATCTTCCACGCATCCTCGTCATCTCTCCTGATTATTCCATCCTTGAGCGGCTGCTTGAGGTTTCTTGCCGCTTCCCTTATTGAGCTCAGGTACTTAGACACATCGTCCCCTACGACTACTCCTCTCTCGAGTACTGACTTGGGTATCAGCATCTTTATGCTTTCAGGAAGATCGCGAAGTATCAAGCCGCGGCTAGGTATCATCCTAGGCTTGTCGCCTAGCGTTATAGGTCCATACTTGAAGTAGCCTGTGCCAAAGTCCTCTGCGTATGTGTATCTCAGCTTGTACCTTGACTCGTCCGTAAGCATTCTTACCTCAGCACGTACTTGACGATTACATATTCTTTACTGAGCATTATGTACTTCTCGTCTCCCCAGTCGCAGATCTTCATGTTCTTCACGTACTCCCCAATCTTCGGGTCAGTCTCCCCTAGCTTAGCTATGCCATCTTTAACTAGGTCAACTACCTGTCCAAGAATGTCCTTCGAGTATACCTCTAGGTAGAGCACGTAGTGGTACTTCGCGCCATTGTCGATGACTATCTTCTTGACCTTATCCTGAAATTGCTTAGCTACGACATCACCTATGCAGGAGAGGAACTGTCGGACAGCCTTGGTCTCGCTAGACTTATCGATGTTCTTCAGACATTCGTCAACGGTGTTTCCAGTCTGCATCTAGCTAGAGAGCAGTGGTAATACTTTAAAAGTCGTACCAACTGCACTCAGTCTCGGTGCATATACATGGCAGCGCCAGAAGCAGTAATACTAGTTGGTAGAAAGCCAGCAACAAACTACGTAATCGCAACAGTAATGCAGTTCAATGCTGGAAGCAAGAGAGTGATCCTGAAGGCAAGAGGATCAGCAATCGCAAGAGCAGTAGCAACAGCAGTAATGGTAAGAGACAGATTCATGCCAGGACTAGTCGAGATAAAGGAGGTAAAGCTAATGAGCGACAAGATACAGGCACAGGGAGGTAAGGAGAGATACGTAGCAGCAATCGAGATAGTACTCGAGAAGAAGTCGTAAAACAACAAAATAAAAATAATAAAAAAGCAGAAGAAAAATAACAAAGAACTTTTTTCAAAGAAATCTTTCCAAAAGCTTCCACCTTATAAACTCCGAGTACAATAACAGATTTGTGAAGAACTAGATTCCAACATCTTAAGAACTTCACATTCCTACCTTATCCCCTCATTCTCCTTTCATTCTTAGTCTTTCTTCTTTTCTCGTGTACCTCCTCCTTTTACTCCTCATTCTTTCCTCTTCGTGGAAGTTGCCCTAGCTTATGGTATGAAAAATTAAAGCTAGTAATTACTTCCAAGTAGCGAGTATTGACATGACTCAGGCAGTTTCATTCAGAGGTTATGTTCTAAGCAAGTCCCTGACGTATGACGCGCTTGGTAACAGGATAGTTAAGATAGATATTGTTGAGGAGAAGGAGATCCCCGGTCCTGTCATAGCTGGGTCTGACGAAATAACTAGACTTGCACGTGAAGTTATGCCTCTTGTACAACAGTTGCTTAAGTCTATACCGTTCCCTGGCTTAGGTGGAACTGCAGGTAAGGTTCCTATACCTAGGATAACCCTGTGGTTAACAGAGGATGAGATGGAGATGTTTGGTAGAGTGGATGTTGGAGACTACGTTGAGGTGAGTATATCAAATGGAAAAATAGAGATTAGGAAAGTGGAACCTGAAGAGACTGGGTAAGGAGAAAATAGGAGAAGTTTAGTAGGGAAGACCGAATCCGTACTCTTTCTCTAGTTTCTGTAGGTCCTGTACTTTAATCTCGATCTTTCTTCCAGTTGGTAGTGTTCTAACAACAATGAATGGTAGTTTGCCCTGCTTAAGCTCTTCTAGAGCTATTATGACGGGATCTCTTGTGTTCAGCTTAGAAACGTCAATGAGAGGTTTAGCACCCATTGCAAGCTGTTTTGCGCGTGCAGCAACAATTCTAGCAATTTCGTACTTAGTAAGTCTCGGTGGATAAGGTAGAAGCTTTTTCTCTAGTGCCTCTATGAGTTCTTGAATAGACTCGAGTTTTACGTTTTCGAGACTGAATACTTGTACTTTTGATCGTCTAGAAGGGGTCGACATAGAACAGGAAATAGGGAAGTATTACTTATTAAAGATTTCGAAGTTTGTGAGAAATTTTGAACAGGTAAGCTAGTGGGAGATGTTTGTTTTAGCTAATTGTTTTACTTCTCTTCCTCACTCTCTGCTGTGCCTGTCTTCTTTGTCTTGCCCTCGCCCTTAGATGGTGCTGCTGCAATAATGTCGTCGATTCTCAGGATCATTATTGCTGCCTCTGTTGCTGCCTTGATTACGTTCTTCTTGACTAGTAGTGGGTCTACGACGTTGAGCTTGTACATGTTGTCGATCTTGCATCCTAGTACGTCTACTCCTGCATCGACCTCGCCTGCCTCGTGTCTCTTTCTCAGCTCTGCAATAGCGTCTACTGGGTCTAGTCCAGCTGTCATTGCTAGGATTGTTGGAATTGCCTCAAGTGCCTCAGCGAACTTGAGTACTGCTAGCTGCTCCTTGCCTGATAGCTTGCGTCCCCACTCTCTTAGTCTTCTAGCAATCTCTATCTCGAATGCTCCTCCTCCTGGCACTACCTTTGGCTCTCTGTATAGGTCACGTACTACGTGTAGTGCGTCCTGTATGCTTCTCTCTGCCTCGTCTAGGATTCTGTCAGCTGCTCCTCTGATCAGGATTGTGACTGCTCTTGGGTTTGGACAGCCCTCGATGAATACCATCTTCTCCTCGCCGACCTTTCTCTCCTCTACTAGCTTGGCGTAGCCTAGGTCTTCTGGTCTGATGTCTCTTAGGCTTGTGATGATCTTTGCTCCTGTTGCTCTTGCAACCTTCTCGATGTCGCTTCTCTTGACTCTTCTAACAGCAAGAATACCAGCCTTAGCTAGGAAGTGCTGAGCAATCTCGTCAATGCCCTTCTGGCAGATTACTACGTTGACTCCAATCTCCTTGAGCTTGTCGACGTAGCTCTTGAGTATCTTTGCCTCCTCGTCTAGAAATGCCTTGATCTGGTCTGGTGATGATACTGTAATCTTTGTGCTCCACTCAGGCTTCTCGATCTCCAGTGGACAGTCTAGAACAGCGATCTTGGCATTCTCTACTCTTCTTGGCATGCCTGGGTGAACAACCTCCTTGTCTAGGACAATACCGTCAACTAGCTGTGTCTCGAATAGTGACTTTCCTCTCTTCTTCTCGATCTTAATCCAGTCTAGGTCTAGGTAGTACTTGCCATCTCTTACCTCGACGGCCTTCTGGCATGCCTCAACGACTAGGTTTGCTAGGTACTCTCTTGCCTCTGCTACTACCTTGCTGCTTAGTGCGTTCATTGCTACTCTGACAAGCTCCTCCTTGCTCTCTACATTGATTGGCTTGGCAATCTCCTCAGCTACCTGCATGGCGTACTCTGCTGCCTTCTTGTATCCTGAAATGATGATTGTTGGGTGAATACCCTCGTCTAGGAGTGACTCAGCTGCCTCAAGTAGCTTGCCTGCAAGGACTACTGCTGTTGTTGTACCGTCGCCGACCTCTGCGTCCATTGCCTTAGCTACCTCGACTAGGAGCTTTGCTGCTGGGTGCTGTACCTCCATCTCCTTGAGTATTGTTGCACCGTCGCCTGTGATTGTGACATCGCCAAATGCGTCAATGAGGAGCTTGTCCATTCCTCTTGGTCCTAGGCTTGTCTGGAGAATCTCTGCAATTACCTTTGCAGCCATTATGTTGCTTCTTCTAGCGTCTGTTCCTGTCGTTCTCTGTGTGCCCTCCTTTAGAATTAGTACTGGTGCTCTTGTCCTTGCCTCACTCATGGGCTCTCATGTGTGCGAGGGACCACTTCTATAAAAACCTTTCTCCGAGAGCATGCTTAAATCCTGACTAAGCTTACCAACGTGTCCGTGAAGACGGACATTGTCTCAGCACTGTCAACAGCCATTGCTCTAGTATTGCTGGCACTACTCATACTGTCAGCACTTCACGTAATGACTCCTCCATGGGCAGTAGTTGGGAGCTACAGCATGGTCCCAACCTTGGAGATAGGCGACATTGTGATACTTGTTCCACCACCAGCAAGCCCAAGCCAGCTCTTGGGAAAGGTCGTTGTCTACACGCCTCCAGGCATACCCTGGTTCGAGATTGTTCATAGAGTAGTCAAGGTGCAGGGCGATCATATAGTGACGAAGGGAGATGCTAATCCAGTACCTGACGTGTGGAAGATAACTATTCACAATGTTCGTGGAGTTGTTGTGCTAGCAGTGCCTCACATTGGTCTGCTCGCACTTGCTGTAAAGACTGCAATGTCAGGATCTCCAGGGGGAGTTGTGTTATGCATGCTTGGGCTTCTATACATGATAGTCCTGTACTTTCTGTCAAAGATCGTCGAGCACTGAGTTAGGCACTGAACTTTATTACTTGGTTAGCTCAGGTACACAATTGTAGAATATGCAGACTGCGAAGACTGTGACAACAGAGATCGAGGGTGAGGAGCTCATTGTCGGCAAAGATGGGAGAGTATTCAAACTTCGAGAATTTCGAATGAGTGATCTCGACAAAGTTGTTAAGATAAATAGAACTGTGCTTCCAGAAAACTACCCACCCTACTTCTTCGTAGATCACTACTTAACGTATCCAAAGGCTTTCATTGTTGCTGAGCTTGATGGAGAAGTTGTTGGCTATGTCATGTGTAGAGTTGAGTATGGCTGGTCATTTCTGAAGAAAGGAGAGCCAGCCAGGAAGGGGCACGTCATATCTATTGGAGTTCTACCACACGCGAGGAGAATAGGAATTGCATATAATATGCTTCTTCGCGCACTCCGTGCACTGAAGTATCACTATGGTGCAACAGAGGTCTATCTCGAGGTTCGCATATCTAACATGCCTGCAATTAGTCTCTACAGGAAGCTTGGTTTTCAGATAGTTGATGTGATACAGAGATACTACCAGGACGGAGAAGATGCCTACATAATGGCAAGATCTCTCCAGGACCTCACCTGACGACGATGTGGCTAAGAACTGCCTCGTAGCGAACGTTATAAGAGACTAAGATGTTCTCGACAGAGGGGGGCACGAGTCAGCGACTGGAGAGCCTAGACGAAATTTGTCGCGAAGTCTGTCAGCACATATGTGATTCCCTGTCGGAGCTTCCTCTCTACATACTGTGCGGTCTCAGACATCAGGCACGCACTTGTGCACTGCTAGGCTTACGCTGCCTCGATGTTCCTGCAATAAGCACAAGCACAATACATGACATACCTGAGGATAAGAGAGAGCAGACGATTAGGAAGATCTGGAGATTTCTTAGGAAGGAGATTGGGCAGGAGAAGAGATTCTTCATATATGATGATGGAGTAACGAGACTCAGCGTTGTGCTGCTATTAAAGAAGGGGCCACTTTACGTGAATAGGACGTACAATATTGCTGTTGATGATGTAGACAGTAGTCGCATAGAGTGCGTGCAGGTAACTAATGTGCACAAGCTCTACATTTATGTTGAAGCTCATTTAGAGAGGGAGAATCTTCTCAAGATAAATGTCGTGTACATCCTGAAGAAGCTCTACGAGGCAGGGTATGCCGAGCTCGCGGATGAGCTTCTTAGACTCGTAGCTCTCCTGGTAAAGTTCAGGCAGGGATGCTATCACGTGCTTCCGAGCCTCTACAAGTCGCTGAGCAAGGTTGTGAGTAATCTGCAGATGTTCAGTGGAATACTGAAGGACATTGTTGGAAACGTTGAGAACATAAGCTTAGAGAAGCTGAGAACAGCCATCAAGCCGATAAGAGACATATTGAGCCACGTTGAGCATCGGTAGATCATGGTCATGTTGTCTGATGGTCATCAACATTGTTGGGGAATGATGTTTTCACGCTGATAACCTTACATTTCCGTCATGGTCATATTACCATGATAAGTGATGACACGTGAACATGGCTTAACAGGAATTCTAGCCCTATTTAGGCTATGTCTGAGCAATCCCGTGTCTAGGTACATAATTAAGGCACTTCTGAAGGAGGTTGAGATACAGGGAGAGAAGAGACCACTACTCGACATTGCATTAGCCTATTTTGCAGGCGTGCTTCGTGATCTTCCACCAGCTGCAAGGTTTGTAAGTGAATTATTCTCTGCCTGGATGGAGCTCTCGCTTGCTCTGCTGAAGACTGATGATAAGTTTGCTCGTGAGCTTCTAGCTGATCCACCCACGAGACGTGGCGTGCTTCTTGTGTTCAAGTCAATCGCGGCTAACGGTCTTGGAAAGCCCATGATCTTCGAGGCTCCCTTCTTCATAGTCTGGAACTTCACAAACATGTGCAATCTCAGGTGTGCACACTGCTATCAGCGTGCTGATGGTAAACTACTCGAGAGAGAGCTGAAGCTTCCTGAAAAGCTAAAGCTTGTCGAGGAGCTTGATAAGATGTTCGTGTGTGGTGTTGCGCTTAGTGGAGGAGAGCCAACAATACATCCTGACTTCTTCACAATAATGAGCGAGATCGCGAGACGCGGAATGTATCCTGCTGTTGCAACGAACGGCATAGCACTAGCTGATCCTCACTTTGTTAGAAAGATGAAGAAGATCGGCATCAGGTACGTAGAGATAAGCCTCGACCATTCAAAACCTGAGGTTCACGACAAGTTCCGTGGCGTTATAGGAGCATGGGAGAAGACAGTGAGAGGTATACAGAACTGCGTCAAGGAAGGTCTCTTCACAGCAATTGCTACGACAGTAACGAAGCTAAATCTCGACGATGTGGAGAACATGCTTGACCTAGCTGAGGATCTCGGTGTTAGAAGAATAGTGTTCTTCAACTTCATACCTGTTGGACGAGGCAGAGACAACTACAAGCTCGACCTGACGCCAGAGGAGCGTGAGGAATTCATGAAGTTAATCTGTCGCGAATCTAGGAGAAGAAAGATCGAGATCGTCACAACTGCACCACAGTATGGAAGAGTTGTACTTCAGGAGACGCAAGGAGAGCTTGCGGCACCAACACACTTTACACCAGCTCTGAAACTTGGCATATACAAGGCAGCAATAGAGTTCATTGGAGGATGTGGTGCAGGAAGAGTGTACTGTGCTGTCGAGCCTGACGGCACGGTCACGCCATGCGTGTTCATGCCTATACCACGTGGAAACATTAGGAGCGAGAGCTTCTACAAGATTTGGAGAGAGGATGAGCTAATGAACAAGCTGAGAGACAGGAGAAACCTCATCGGAATATGCAACAGATGCAAGTACCGTGACATATGTGGTGGATGTAGAGCACGTGCCTTCGCATACTTTGGTGATCCTCTCGCAGACGATCCTGGATGCATATACTGTAGAAGAGAGTTCTACACACTATGTTCAAGACCGGCAGAGCCCGAGAAAAGAAAGTACGCTGTTCTCACGTGGAAGGTGTGAAGATAAAAACTCTAAACCACCTTGTAAGAGAATGATTTTCGATGTCTAAACTAGATCAAGTAGAGATCTTTGTACTTGGAAGATATCCAAGATCTGCAAGATTCAGAAAAGTTCTGAGAGATTTTGATGATGGAAAACTTAGCGATATTGAATATGTTAGAACACTTCAGGAAGAGATATCGTACCTTTGCGGAGTTCAGATAGGTGCTGGACTAACAATAGTTCAAGACCCAGCACCGGATGAGCACGACATCTTCAGGCCCTATGTCGAGTCCTGGAGAGGAGTATACTACGATGGGTTGCTGAGATTTTTTGATAATAACTTCTTCTACAGGATCCCTGTCTTCATAGAGAAGCCAGATATACAGAAATTCTACATATCAAGAAGAGCAAAAGCACTGAGAGATATTGTTGGGCCTGAAGCTAAAATAAAGATAGCAGTACCAGGACCTGTAACATTTGCATTCTTATCAAAAACTCAGCTTGATAAGGTAGAGCTAGTGTTTGATATAGCTAAACTTCTAGTAATGGATATCTCGCGCGCAGTAGAGACCGCAGGACTTAATTATGTTCAGTTAGATGAGCCATTCTTATTTGATGTTGATGCAGAGCCTAAGCATGTTGAGCTTGTTAAGGAGTATCTTTCAGAATTTAGAAAGATTAATGTTAGAATAATACTTGCAGTATACTATAACGCTCCTAGACAGGATATTCTGGAGAAACTTATTGATTTACCTGTCGACATGCTGTGTATTGATGTTATTAATGGTGCTGATAAAGTTCTCGAGGTGTTTAGAAGAAAAAGACCTACTGTTAATATTGCTCTTGGTCTACTTAATGGTCGAGAAATAATGATAGAGGACTATGATACTGTTAGGAAGCTTGTAGAGAAAGTTGTTGAGATTGTTGGTAAAGATGTTGTGAAGGGTATAACTACAACATGCGGATTTGAGCTTATTCCACTGAAGTATGCTATTGAGAAGACCGTAGTGTTAGGTAGGTATGGATATAGACTCGTAAGTGAAGTACTATCGTGAGTGCCCATGACTGAGTACAGGTTACCAAAGGCTTTCATAACAACTGTTGTTGGTAGCTATCCTAGATTTCCTGAAGCTCAGGAAGCGCTAGAGAAGAGAAGACGAGGACTGATTGATGAAAGGACGTTCAGAGAGATGTGCAAGGTTGCTATAAGAAAAGTTGTTGAGGATTACATCTCAGCAGGAATTGACCTGATAAGTGATGGCGAGCAGACGCGTGAAGACATGGTTGTTCACTTCACAGAGAGAATGAATGGGTACAAGCTCGGTGACTGGGTCAGAATCTTCGATAACGTGTATTTCAGGAAGCCAATAGTCGTATCTAAGGTAGAGTATAGGGAGCAGATGATCATAGAAGACTGGGAGTATGCACAGAGTCTGAGTCAGGGAAGACCTGTCAAGTTCATAATAACTGGACCCTACACAATAGTTGACTGGAGCTTTAACCTATATTACAGAGACAGAAGAGAACTAATAATAGATGTTGCAAAAGTACTTAGAAAGGAAATAGAGGAAGCAGTAAAGAGAGGAGCAAAATTTGTACAAATCGACGAGCCAGCCCTATCTACGAGACCTCTGCCGGAAGAAGCTGAACTTCTTAAGGAAGCTCTTAAGGAGATGCTTCACGGTCTTGATTGTAAGAAAATTGTTCATATATGCTTTGGTAGAATAGAAAAGATAATACCATACATACTGGACTACCCGGTAGATCAGTTTGATTTAGAATTCAAGAATAGCAACTTCAGATTACTGCCATACCTGAAGGAGTATGGCTACAATAAGGAGCTAGGATTCGGTGTGGTTGATGTACATACTTTAAGAGTAGAAACTGTTGAAGAGATAAAGAAGGCAGTGTATGAACTACTTAAGCTTGACATAATTGGACCGGAGAAGATATATCTAGATCCTGATTGTGGATTGAAGAGACTTCCGAGAGAAGTTGCTTTAGAAAAATTAAGAAACATTGCAAAAGCTGCTCAAGAACTAAGGAAGGAATACGGATACGAATAGTAGAGGAAGAAAAAGTAGGGAAATAAAGTTTTGTTTGTAAAT
>JAMOMD010000468.1 GCA_027068725.1 Thermoproteales archaeon
ATCTTGTGATAATGAACAATTATTGTCTTATAGTACCTGACATTTAGCTTTCTTAGGTACTTATCAAGCCATACTAGAGTTAGCTCAATGTCTGCCGTAGGGTCTAGTGCAGAATCTATTATAAATCCATCAACCTTATGTACAATCTCCCTAGTTAACATTTTCTGAGCATGCTCAAGGTTTGGTGAGATCTCAAGCACTTTAATAACATCTTCTCTAGAGACTTTCGATAACTCTTCTATATCAACTCGAACTATGTTTACCTTATCTATTTGTGAAATATCGTGAATTACTGAGCTTCTATGTTTCTCAGGTACTAGACCTGTCCTAGACAGGTCACATAGCGTATTTGTGAGATGTGCAGCATATGCGAACTCTCTATATGCCTGAAGTAGCTTCTCCGTTGGTTTAATTATGATTGGTGCGCTAAGAGTAATTCTTCCTGAAAATGCTTCAATTTCCATGTCTAGAAACTCTCTGTACGGGTCGATTGATGGTCTTGTAACCTGTGCTCCATCGAGACGAAGCCAGTCAAGGATCTTTCTGGGAGGCTCTACTTCAGGTGGTGCGTCGCTTCCTGCACCTATCACAACTATGTCTCCAGTCTCTACTAGCTTCCTGTAGTACAGACCATACTTAGGTCTTGCAAACTCTGCCTCACCTGCATCATACTTGTATGGGAGTGGTTCAGGATCAGCAATCTTTCCAAGTCTCAGAATGTTGTTAACTTCCTCATCAATATTGTATCCTACGAGTATGTCTCTTCTACCAACGAGATCTCTCAGCCTCTTTATGCCAAGGTGCTTTAGGATTAGCTTGAGCTCGTACAGGAACCCCTTCATAAAGTTGTGAAGTCTCTCAATTGCAAACTCGAGATCAACAACGCGAGAGTTCTCCTCTAGACTACTTGCAAGACCTGCAGGACATTTTCCTCTATTGCAGGTGTGGCACATTATGCAGCCCATTGCTATGAGACCTGCCGTGCCTATGCTAACCATGTCAGCGCCAAGTGCTATGAGCTTAGCAGCATCGTCAGCAGACGATATTCTTCCTGATGCGACTATTGTGAAGTTCTCTCTCAGTCCCTCTCTCCTCAGGATAGCGTCTGCGCTCGCGACTGCGAGCTCGATCGGTATGCCAACATGATCACGCACAACTATGGGTGTAGCTCCAGTTCCCGCGCCATGACTGTCTATTATGACACCATCAGCGCCCATTCTTGCGATTCCTGAGACAACGTACGGCACGTAGTTTGTTGCGGCAACTTTCACAAACACAGGCTTTCCTGTAGCCTCCTTGAGAGCCCAGATTCTCTGTCCCAAATCTTCTATTGAGTAGATATCGTGATGAGGTGCTGGAGACAGAGCATCAACGCCAGGTGGTATTCTCCTCACTCTAGAAATAATCTCCGTGACTTTCCTTCCTGGCAGATGACCGCCGATTCCCGGCTTTGCTCCCTGTCCTATCTTTATTGTTACTCCAACTCCCTTATTCAGGACCTTTATGTCTATGCCAAATCTAGCAGAAGCCCACTGAACGAAAAATCTCTTGTACTTCTGAGCAATTACAGGATGAAGACCTCCCTCACCTAGTCCTGACACAGCCTTTATTCTCTCAGCAACCTCGACAAAGGCAATGTTTGGATTACCACAAAGTGCGCCAAAAGACATATCAGCGAAGTATACTGGAGCTTCGAGAACTATCGCATCAATTTCTCTATTGAATTTTATTACATGTGTCAGATCTATATCTTCAACATCCTTCTCGGAGAAGTCTCGAATCTCTATCTCCGTATCTTCGAATCCTCTAAATCTTATCCTGTCGAGAATTCTATAACGATGAGTAGGCTTCTTGAATATCTTCCAGGGTCTGCCAGTGAGCGCGAGTCTACGTATATGCTCGATCTTCTCGCTGCACCAGAACTCGTCCTCTGGACTCTTGGGTGTGTAGCGGAGGTACTCTCGCACGTACTGCACTTTAATGTCTAACCACATGGGGGTAAGGAACTAAGTTGTGCACAAGTTCTTAACTATTAGCACCTTCAGGATGAGGCTTCGCTGCGAGGTCTCATGGCTAGGTTTTTAACCATGCTCTAGCTCCGTGTGTTGAAGCTATGTCTCAACAGCTTCAGCTTCCTGAGGACATAAAGACGACCTTGGACGCCATTAAGGAGAAGCTTCGAGAATTCCTGAACATAGAGTACGTACGTACAGGTCGAGTTAAGGAGATAGAGAAGCTATGGCTTGCACTCGAGTTCCCTGAGTACATAAGGTACAAGGACACTGAGTGGACTCCACATAGCGTCGAGCTCACGAGGTACGAGGATGATCTCATAAGGTTCATGGTGACCTATCTCAGAGGAATAATTCCTGACGAGGCAATAATAAAGTCCGATCTTGGACATATCATAAAGTTCTCAACAACTTCTATGAGAGTGAGAGATCTAATATATGAAGCTCTCGTAGAATTAATATCAAGCGATGAGCAGATAAGGAAAGAACTTCAAAAAGAAGTTGAAGCAAAACTCAGCTTACTCAGTCGCGAAAGCAAGGAACTTGCAATAGTACTCTACCTCGATGGTGACATTGTTAGAGACGGCAAGCTTGTCCTATGCAACACTTACCTTGAGACAATCTTCATGCCAACAATCAGGATAATATTCAGGAGGAAGGACATCTCAGAAGAGAAGCTTCGTGAAGCTGTTAATGAGCTCGTGAAGTACGGTCTTCTAGCTCACGCATCGTGGAAATTCATGAACATGCTATTCAACATGTACATAGTACCACCATTCCTTCAGGATCTGTGGCGTGAGCTTCCACTAAAGCTAGACGTGACAATACCAAAGTTCAGAGCTGTCGAGCTTGAGCAGCGTAAGCATATTCACTCACTGATTGATAAGGTGGATGAGCTTATCAGAGAATCCAAAATTGACGAGGCTAGAAAAGTGCTTGAAGAGCTTAGAAGAGTCATTGATAAGGTTCTGTTAACGTGATGAGAGAGCCCCAAACTGAGCATTGATGAAAGACCATCGACGCTGAAATAAACCCTGACACTTCTTCAACTGTCGAAAATGAGAAAGTCAATAAACGAGCTCATTGAAGAGATAAGAAAGCTGAAGCGAGAGCTCAATGCGGTTATTCTAGCACATAACTACCAGCCTCAGGAAGTTCAGGAAATTGCAGATTTCGTTGGAGATTCGCTGGAGCTGAGCATACAGGCCATGAGCACAGATGCGAAGGTTATCCTGTTCGCAGGAGTGGACTTCATGGCTGAGCAAGCTAAGATTCTGAATCCTGAGAAGATTGTGCTAATTCCTGACAAGCAAGCGCGCTGTCACATGGCTAACATGCTTACTGTCGATCAGATCAGGAAGTTCCGCGAGAGACATCCTGAAGTTCCTCTGGTACTGTACGTTAACAGTCTTGCAGAGTGTAAGGCATATGCAGACTACGTATGCACGAGTGCAAATGCTGCAGATGTTGTGAAGGCAATTGATGCAGAAGTGGTTGCTCTTGGCCCAGATGCTAATCTTGCAGCTTATGCAGAGTGGAGGACAGGTAAGAGAGTTCTGCCAGTTCCTGAGTGTGGACACTGCTATGTTCATAAGCTATTTCGTCCTGATGCTGTTAGAGAGCTCGTAGATGAGCTAAGGAGTCGTGGTGAGAATGTTGTGTTTATCGCACATCCTGAATGTGACATGGATGTGCTTAAGATTGCTGACTACGTTGGCAGTACTAGTCAGATGTTGAAGTTTGTCAAGAACTTGCCGAGCAACATCACGGTAGTATACGCGACAGAGGTCGACATGGGTGTTAGATTCAGGAAGGAGAGACCTGACATCAAGTTTGTTCCTGCGAATCCCTGGGCTTACTGCATATACATGAAGCAGCACACGCTTGAGAAGATAGTGAGAGCTCTTAGAGAGAAGAGACATGTAGTTGAGCTAGATCATGCAGTGATGAAGAAGGCTAGAGAAGCAATAATCAGGACGTTCGAGCTCTTGGGAATAGTTGACAAGCTTCCTAGAAGATGAGTCTGTCCCTTATTCTAGAGAAAAAGCTTCAGGAGTGGATTAGCGAGGATGCGCCATATGGAGACATTAGCACAGAAGCACTACTGGCGGACCGCTGGGTCCAGGGAGAGGTAGTTGTGCTTGAGGATTGTGTAACTGCCTGTGTTAGACCACTTGCAGAAGCTCTGCAGAGACTTGGACTTGATGTTGTGTATCATGTTGATGATGGTGTTCGCGTTAGTGATGGTACACCAATCCTGAGGGTACAGGGCCCAGCTAGACTAGTCATGCTTTACGAGCGCGTGATTCTGAACTTCCTGATGATAATGTGTGGCATAGCTACAAAGACTAGAAGAATCGTGGAGAAGGTTCGTCAAGTAAATCCAAGGGTTAGAATTGCAGCAACACGCAAGACACACCCCGGTCTTCAACTATTTGAGAAATATGCCGTATACGTTGGCGGAGGCGATACTCACAGATTCTCTCTATCAGACATGGTGCTGATAAAGCGCAATCACGTTAAACTTGTGGGCTCTGTCACAGAGGCAATAAAGCAAGCACGTGCACGTGTGAGTTTTAGCAAAAAGATAGAAATTGAAGTATCGTCACCACAGGAGGCACTTGAAGCTGCACGTGCTGGTGCTGACATTATAATGCTCGACAATTTCACGCTAGATCTCATAGATTACACGCTGGAGCTACTAAATCAGGAAGGTCTGAGAGAAAGAGTTCTCGTAGAGGTGTCTGGTGGAATAACGGAGGATAACGTCCTC
>JAMOMD010000469.1 GCA_027068725.1 Thermoproteales archaeon
GTTTTGTGTTCGGACACCGTACGAAACTATAGTAAAGAGATCGGGTGTTTGTGTGGACTATGCAGTCCTGACTGCAGCACTACTGCTGTACCTAAACGTGAGTCCAGTCTACATTACAGTACTCAGAGGCGTAGGTCACGCTGTGACTATAGTAAAAGTTAATGGTGTTCTATTTGTACTAGATCAGCACTTGCCTCCAATAGAGATTCAGGATTACGCACAGTACCTAGTAGGCTTAAGAGCATTCAATAATGTTACAATATACGAACTCTCTAAGATAGGTAATAGAATAGTCATTAGGGAATTTAATAAAAATATATTCCAAATAGTAGATGACTATCCTGAAGATAATGTGTCGAAAAGCCTAGTGATTAAAGTGATAGAGCTAGTAAGTAAAGCAACAGGCAGAGTACCTGATAAATCACTTCAATTATTTGAAAATGTTAACGTCTACACGTACAGACTAAAGAGGCTTGTAGGAATAGTGATCAATAACAGAACAGTCTATGTGCCACTCTTCAAGCTATATGATCCAGTATTCAAGTCTGAATGGGCGAAGTGGCTTGCTCTTACAATAGTGAAAGCATTCTCTAGAGAGTTTAGGAAAAATGAGAGATTTTGGATTAGTATCAACAGCACATGTATCTCAGCGGTGTTTTACAATTATTCAATATGTAAATTAAATGTAGGGAGTAGATCTAACAATGTCGTATTTTACTCAAATTGTACTACTCCTGCAGTCGGTATTGCAATATATGTGCTAAACAAGTATGAGAGACCCGTACTTATGATTTTAAGGTCAGGATATATTTCTAAGAGTGTGCCGTACATAAATGGTGTATGGAACATTTCTAGAGAATATCTTCATGTTCTCGTTCCTAGGTATGAGATCTGTCGTTTTATTAAGCCAGAGGTCAGGTATGTAGTTTTTCTAATAGGAAAGAGAGGAGAAATTAGAGGTGTTGGAGAATTTTCAGGTTATTCAATCTGTTCTACCACGTGACCCATCTGAGCGAGGTCGAGCTTGTGTTGTTCATATCAATCTTAGGATAGACCCATAATGTTATGCTTCTACTCGCTAGTCCTGCCTTTACTAGTATCGTGTAAATTCCGATCCTGCATGTCCTTAGGACTACACTACAGTTACCGTTGCTTGATGTTATGCAGTAGTACCTGTATGCACCATTGACGTATATGCGTACTACTAGTCCTCTGATAGGCTTGTTCCTGAATGATATGTGTATGTGCAGTATCTCGTTACTGCACGCAGTCACTATTGGACTATAGGACACGTCTATCACTGGTCTTACCTGTGCAGGTCTCCATAGACCAACAGCGTAAAGTCCAGTGTGTTTAACATACGTGACAACCGTGCCGTTATAGGAGAACAATGTTGGAAGCGGAATCCATTTACGTAGCGTCCTGTTGAAGTAGAGCACGTACATTCCTCTAATAATCTTGCGTACGTACAATTTCAGTAGAAGAGGCTTAGAGAAGCTTGTAACTGCTGGTGCTGTAGTTATGTTATATACTGGGCTCAGTAAGGAGACATTCCCCACTGGTACTGTTGTATTAACTCTGACGACCCTTATGCTAGTAACATATGTTGGTCTACCATTCTTGAGAGGTACCGTGCCTTTAGGTATTGTCAAGGAGCCATTGCTGAACCTCACAACAATCTTAACAGGAAAACCATAGGCTACTGATGCAGCACGTGAGACATAGACAAGCTCACCCAACGTCTTCCTGACAATAGAGCTAGTGATCACGTGCTTAAACACGAGTTGTGTAATAGGAACAGGTGCAGTAGCTGGCTTAAGAGGCACAGGTAGTACAGAAACGGGCGCTCTACGAGTAATTACCTTTGTACTCACCTTATGGACAGTAGGTACGTATAGCACAAGCTTGTACAAGTCCAGTCTTGCCTCACTACCATAGATGTTCATTACCGCTATGTAGGGTCCAAACGTGTACACAAGACTAGACTTGGCACCAACAACAGCACTAGTACCATTCAGGAATACTATGTGTGTAACATTGTCTTTATCCAATAGAACTACACCACAGTAAGACCCGGCACAGGCAAGCCCATTCTGAGCAACATTACTAACATTAAATGAAAGACTAATAACATTCGTCACATTTCCTGTAAGCGCCTGCACAAGAACTATCTGACTCTCATTCACAAAAACTATGTAAGAATTATTGTAAAGCAAACCATGCTGTGCATAGATACTCCAGTCACAGTACCTCACACTCTTGATATACTTCACTTCATAATTCTTAACAACCCTGAACGTACCTTGAGCAACCTCTACAACAGACACATTAGCCTCAACTACGTTATCTACAACTTTCCTAAGCACATGAAGTACAACAAGATACGCCTTACCTCCCGAGGAAACAACAAACATGGACGCATGAGGTTCTCCCAGGGTAACATAATGTACCTCGTATACTACGGGTCCTTGATAAGCCCTGAGATAGATCCTTCCTGACTTAGAAGATACCGCAAGCCATAGAGGACGACAATTGACAGGATAGCCTCCGCAAGAAATACCATATATATGAACACCATCTACATATGAAACACCTACAAGAAACACGTACGTACCAAGTGTGCCAGACATTGAGAAAGATACTTTCTGCAACTTGTTGTTCGTAAACTTAAGAATAGTTATACCTCTTGTACATCCTAGAATAATTTCTGGAACGCCATCATTATCAACATCTGCTAGTACAACACTATAACAGCTAGGTGTACTATTTCTGTATTCACGTAAATTGCTTGTTATTACGTACAGAGTATTTCCACAGTAAACTACTAGTGCAGGAGTATTATTAAAAGTTCCGACCGCAAAATCAAGTTCATGTAGAGATTTTCCAGAGCATAAGGGATTGCTAATGCTTACGTTGCGTACTGTACCATTTGGGAGTATTACATTAACTAGAATTGAACTTGATGTGCCGATAGTTACGAATGTGTAGGGTTTATTATAGTGTTCTACAATACCTACGTATAGTATCTTTCCCTCGGTTGGTATTTGAAAACTTGTGGAGAGTACGTGTGTTATTTTAACGAATGCTTGTGCATGCGTGATTGGTAATGCAAGTGCTATAATTGCAGTTGTTATTAGTAGTACAAGTCTTCCTAATATGCGTGTTTTCATTTGCGTCTCTTGGGGTTGTTAATATTAAAATCTTGTCGTTTCCTGTAATTATGTAAAATTGAAAGTTGACACTTACTTAGAGTAGAGTAGGCTCATATAGTAGTCTATGCTTGTCTATACATGGCTCTAGTATGAGTACACTGTTCCAGTCTGCTCTTACAATATCTACACTATCAATATTGTCCAGTGCTAGTACTTGCTCGTTCTCGAGACTAAGGTTGCTACACACGAATGCTCTCACGCTAGACCTGTACATGTTTGCGTAGGTTTTTGCAAGTGAGATAACGTAGTGAGGAGGATAGTCAGGAGATGTTAATATTCCAATTTTTATATTTCTCTTAAGAGCCTTCACTAACACATTATTTAGATGACTTATATGTTCTCTCTCGTGAAGTGATAAAAATATCATATTATCCCACGATGTCCTGACCTTCGCACATGCTAGCTGTATAGAGGATATTCCTGGAACAATCTCGCACTCAATACCTAGGTCTAGCACAGTCTTGCCAATGCCTGAAAATAGTGGATCTCCACTCGACACTACCACAACATTACTGTCAGGATACTCGCGAGCTAGCTCAAGTACTTGTCCACGAACATTTCTCGGGTCTAGCAGTACTATATCGCTGTTACCCGCGTATTTTCTAACAACGTTAAGATATCTAGAAGGCGTAAGAACAATATCTGCACGCTTGAGCACTGTTATTGCCTTAAGTGTTAAATAGTCCTCACTCCCTGGACCAAGTCCAACTACGGTCAGCATAATCTAACGAACACGCACGATCTACTAAAATAACATTCTTCTTCATAATCTAAAAATGTGCCCACACAAATAGTAACATCATTTGGTACCCTGAAGTCTCTTCTAATTCTATCTTCAACATAATCAACAAGCCATCTAATAAAATCCCTACAAAAGTCTCTACTAAACATGCTAAAAGCCTCTTTAATAGTCTTACACTTCAGAACTCTTGAAAGAAGCTCTATATCTACAAACCCCCTCAGCAACATATACTCAAACAATCTGCATACAAGCGACTCTATACGCGCATCAGCATAATGATGATGTAACATATATACACCACCAGATAATTTTACAAATTTTCCAATTTGAGAAATAACTATTATGTTCTTAAATCCTTTCTCCAGTGCAAGTCCTATAGCGAAACCAACATGATCTCCAACATCAATTATAGGTACTTCTCTCAGCAGTTTAGATGCTCTATGCAGTGATCTTCCACCAGTAACTATGCATATCGTATCTGACTTTTTAGAAGATTCTTCTATTGCAATCTTGACATGTTCTAGATGAGGACTGTAGTAAGGATTGCCAGTTGGTAATTCAATGCCTTTCTCTCCTAGTAGAGCTATGCCACCTGTTATATCGAATAACTTATTTAATGTGTGTTCGTAGAGTTCCTCTCCTTTAGGAATCTCGACCTTTAGAACTATGTCAACTTTCTCAATATTGTTCACTACTTCTCTAATGTTCTTCATTAGATACTCCATAACTCTATTAGATATTGCTGGTCTGCCGGTTTTGATGTCAATGCCGAGACCGCGTACAGGAACTATAATCAAGTTACCGCTTCCTGGCCTAATGCTAGC